>NZ_JAZIFX010000002.1 GCF_036634175.1 Streptomyces sp. P9-A2 | reverse complement strand
GGCGGTTCAGCCGTGTGTGGGTCGGCGACGTGCCCGTGCCGCCCCGGCCGTCGCCGGGGTCCGCTCGGTGTGCGGGGCGGTGCGGTACAGGCGGGACTTCCCTTCTGGCCGGCCTCGTCGCCGAACGGGTGCTTCGCCGTCAAGGGACCAGTGCCTTCGGCTTCGGGCGGGACCAGGCGCCCTGTTTCGACGACGAGGCAGCGGCTGACCGGCAGCGCCACACGGTGGGCCCGACAGAACCCGACTCCTTCTCGGGGCAGGCTCCCGGCAGCAAGGACGGAGGATCACTTCCGTGCGCGGGGCGGACGCCCGGCTCACTTCAACGGCATGGTCTGTCCGAGGAGTTGTCCAGCGGCTTCGGCGGGCCGATCGGCTGGTTCGGCGGGCCGGGTGGTGTGTCGCCGAGGGTCGAGGCGCGGGCCATCAGGGTGGGGCGCAGGCGGCGGGAGCGGCCCGGTTTGCCGTTCAGCATGTTCACCAGGGTGGTGGCGGCCACTTCGCCCATCCGGTACATCGGGGAGCGTACGGAGGTCAGTGGTACCGGGAGGGCTGCCGCGAGCGGGACGTCGTTGTAGCCGACGACCGCCACGTCCTGGCCGACGGTGAGGCCGGCGTCCCGGACGGCCGCCATCGTGCCGATCGCCGCGAAGTCGTTGACCGCGAAGACGGCCGTGGGACGCGGGCACAGGCCCAGCAGGTGGTCGGCGGCCGCGCGGCCACCGGGCACATCGAAGGTGGAGCCGATGACATGGCTCTTCGGTACAGGGAGGCCCGCCTCGGTGAAGGCGTCCAGGAAGCCCCGGGTGCGCTCCACACCGGTGCTGGCGTAGGGCTCTCCGGCCACCACCGCGACCCGCCGGTGGCCGAGGCCCAGCAGATGCTCTGCGGCCAGCCGTCCGCCGAGGGCGTCGTCGGTGGTCACCGACACCCGGCCGGGCAGCCTGCGTGACACCAGCACCAGTGGAATCCGCTGGCGGGCCAGCTCGGCCACGAGATCACAGTCGGAGCGGGCGTCGCCGAGCACCAGACCGTCGACGCGCCGGGCGAGCAGCGCGTCCGCCCGGCGCTGCTGCATCTCGGGGTCGTCGCCGGTGTTGGCGACGACGGTGTGATAGCCCGCGGCCGACGCGGCAGCGTCGATCCCTTCGTAGATGGTGGCCAGCACGATGTCGGTCAGTCGCGGGACGAGCACACCCAGCATCCGGGAGCGGCCGGTGCGCAGTGCCGCTCCGGCCGGGTCCCGCTGGTAGCCGAGTTCCTCGGCCAGCCCTCGGATGAGTGTGGCGGTCTCAGCGGCCACTCCGTCCCGCACGTCGTCGTCCAGGCTCAGTGCCCGTGACACCGTGGAGACGTGGACGCCCGCCTGCCGGGCTATCTGGGCGAGCGTGACCGGGGCACGACCGGTCTGTGTACCGGTTCCCACCCGTGCTCCCTGGCGTTGCACTCCCGCTACCCCTCTTCTCGAATCTGCTCGGCTTTTCGGGTCCTGTTGGGCCCTGGCCGGTTCTGCTCGAATTCGACAGCTGTTTACCGTCGTTGTGTTCCCGAGCCTCGCATACTCCCGACCCTCGGGCCAGACGAGTGTCCAACAACCATTGACCAAAGAGCAATCGTTTGCGTAGCCTCACCGCAATCGTTTGCGAAGAGGCGAAGAGAGGGTTCATGCGTCGAATCCAGGTCGTGGCCACCGGCGGCACCATTGCAAGCCGGGCCGGGGCGGAGGGCCGCCGGGCGACCGTGCTCGCGAAGGAACTGCTCGCGTCGGTCGGTCCACTGCCGGCGGACGCCGAGGTGAGCGCGCGGGACGTCGTCACCCGGGGCAGCTACGCCTTCGACACCGCGGACCTGCTGGCGCTGGCCCGCGAGGTGCGTGGCGCCCTGCGTGAGGGGGCCGACGCAGTGGTGATGACGCACGGCACCGACACGATGGAGGAGACCGCCTTCCTGTTCGATCTGGCATTCGACGACCCGCGGCCGATCGTGCTGACCGGTGCGCAGCGCCCGTTCGACGACCGTGCTGCCGACGGCCCGGCCAACTTGGGCGACGCCCTGGCCGTCGCCGCAGCCGACGCGGCCCGCGGGCACGGCCCCCTGCTCGTCTTCGACGGCTTCGCGTTCCCTGCCCGCGGGGTCCGCAAGAGCGACACCATGTCGGCGCATGCCTTCACCGCGCCCGGGCGCGGACCGGCGCTCCGCGTGATGGACCGGCTCGTGACACCGCTGTGGCAGCCGAGGCCCAGTCCCCGGCTCCCCCTCGATCTCGACCTCCCCCGGCTGCCCCGGGTGGACGTGGTGCCGGTCTACCCCGGTGCGGACGGGCTGTTCATCCGGTCCAGCCTGGCGGCCGGCGCCGCGGGAGTCGTGGTGGAGGCGGTCGGCGCGGGCAACGCGGGGCCGGAGCTGGTCGAGGCGGTCGCCGAGGCGGTGGCTGCGGGCCACCCGGTGCTCATCTGCTCACGGGTGCACTCCGGTCCGGTCGCCCCCCTCTACGCGGGGGGCGGAGCCGAACTGCAACGGGTCGGCGCCGTGTTCGCCGGCGACCTCAACCCCTGGCAGGCCCGGCTGCTGCTGGCCGTCGCGAGCGCCATCCCCGGCCGGTCGCCGGAGGCACTCGTCCGCGCCTGGCTCGCCGGAGAGGACCCACTGTCCGGCTCCGGAGCCTGATCACCACAGACCACCCACCGCCCGCCCCACACCAACTTACTGACACATCCACACCACCTGCACCACAGTCATCAAAGGAGATGTCGATGCCCAAGGAAATTCTCGTCGGCTTCGGAGTGGACGTCGACGCAGTCGGCGGCTGGCTCGGTTCCTACGGAGGCGAGGACTCGCCCGACGACATCTCCCGCGGCCTGTTCGCGGGTGAAGTCGGCGTGCCCCGCCTGCTGGAGCTGTTCCGACGCCGCGGCCTGACCCAGACGTTCTTCTGGCCCGGTCACTCCGTCGAGACCTTCCCGGAGGAGTTCGACGCCTGCGTCGCCGCCGGCCACGAGATCGGCGTGCACGGCTACAGCCACGAGAACCCGATCGCCATGAACCGTGAGCAGGAGGCCGCGGTCCTGGACCACTGCATCGAGCTGATCGAAACCCGCTCCGGCCGCCGTCCGACCGGCTATGTGGCGCCCTGGTGGGAGTTCAGTCCCGTCACCAACGAGCTCCTGCTGGAGCGGGGCATCAAGTACGACCACTCGCTGATGCACCGGGACTTCGAGCCGTACTACGTCCGGGTCGGCGACACCTGGACGAAGATCGACTACAGCGCACCGGCCGAGACCTGGATGAAACCCCTGGTGCGCGGCCAGGAGACGGACCTGATCGAGATCCCGGCCAACTGGTACCTCGACGACCTGCCTCCGATGATGTTCATCAAGGCCAGCCCGAACAGTCACGGCTTCGTCAGCCCCCGTGACATCGAGCAGATGTGGCGCGACCAGTTCGACTGGGTCTACCGGGAGATGGACCACGCGGCCTTCACCATGACCATCCACCCCGACGTGGCCGGACGCCCCCAGGTGCTGCTGATGCTGGAGCGGCTCATCGACCACATCAACTCCCACGAAGGCGTCCGCTGGGTGACCTTCGACCAGATCGCGGACGACTTCGCCGCCCGCAACCCGCGCCAGAAGGGTGACAGCAGATGACCACCGTGCAGCAGGACATAGCCCACGAGAACGAGTGGCCGCGCAGCGGAGCGCCCTCGGACGAGGTCCTCCTCAAGGGCCCCCCGACCCTCAGCCGGCGCACCATCACGACCACCACCGTGGTCTGTTTCCTGGCCTGGGTCTTCTCCGTCTACGACTTCGTGCTCTTCGGCACCCTGCTGCCGAAGATATCGGAGACGTTCGGCTGGACCACCGGGCAGGCCACGGCGATCGCGACCGGCGTGACCGTCGGCACCTTCGTCGTCTCGCTGTTGGTCGGTCCGATGCTGGACCGCTGGGGCCGCAAGCCGAGCCTGATCGTCACCACGGCGGGCGCGGCGCTCTCCTCCGGCCTCACCGCGCTGGTCGGCGGCGCCGCCTCGCTGATCGGAGTCCGGGCCATCTCCGGCCTCGGCTACTCCGAGGAGGTCGTCAACGGCGTCTACCTCAACGAGATGTACGGCAAGAGCCGGCGACGCGGCTTCATGTTCAGCCTCGTGCAGAGCGGCTGGCCGGTCGGCGCCCTTCTGGCGGCGGCGTTCGCCGCCGTGCTGCTGCCGGTCATGAGCTGGCGCTGGATCTTCCTCCTCGCCACCTTCCCGGTCATCGTCATCCTCATCGCCGGGTCCAGGCTCCGTGAGTCGCCCTCCTTCGTCGCCCTCAAGCGGACGCGGGAACTGCGCAAGGACGGACGCGACGCCGAGGCGGCCCAGCTGGCAAAGCTGTACGACCTCGACATCAGCCGGGACAACGAGTCCGGTCTGCGCCAGCTCTTCGCCCCGGACCTGCGTCGGCACACCCTGTGCCTGTCCGGAGCGTGGCTGTTCAACTGGATGGGCATCCAGGTCTTCTCGGTGCTGGGCACCACCATCCTCACCGACGGCAAGGGCGTCTCGTTCTCCAGCGCGCTGGTCGTGCTGATCCTGGCCAACATGGCCGGCTTCCTCGGCTACCTCTTCCACGGGTACCTCGGTGACCGGATCGGCCGGCGGACGACCATCATCGTCGGCTGGACCATCGGCGGCGTCGTGATGACGGCGATGCTCTTCGGTCCGGACAGCGCCGCGTACGTCATCCCGATGTACGCCCTGGGGCTCTTCTTCCTCCTCGGCCCGTACTCCGCCATGGTGTTCTACATGGGTGAGTCGTTCCCGGCCCGGGTCCGGGGCATCGGCTCCAACACCGCCCACGTGATGGGACCGGTGGGCGCGATCGTCGGCTCGGCGCTGCTCAGCGCGATCATCGGCCTCGGTGCGAACGCCACCACCGCCGCGTTCGTCGCGGGCGCCCTGGGGATGTTCATCTCCGGCGTGCTGATGCTCGGCGCCCACAAGGTCAGCCAGGACGAGGACGACGAGCCCGCACCCCTGGCCGCGGCACACTGAGCCGTCCCTCCCCTCTCCTACCCGGCGCGTGGCGTGCCCCGCCACGCGCCGGGTAGCCCATGAAAGGCAGGACATGTCTTCCAACGAACCCACCACACCGGTTCGCGACGACGGGCTGGCCGGCAAGGTCGCCGTCATCACCGGCGGCGCGAGCGGCATCGGCCGCGCTCTGGCCGTGGCGTACGCCCGTGCCGGGGCCGACAGCGTCGTCGGCTTCTACCCCAAGGACCCGCACAGCGCCGACGAGACGGTCCGGCTGGTCGAGGCCGCCGGTGGCCGCTGCACCGCGGTCGCGGTCGACGTCCGGGACAGCGGGCAGGTCGACGCCCTCGCCCGGGCGGCCGTCGAGACGTACGGACGGCTGGACATCGCCGTCGCCGGGGCCGGTGTGCTGCGCCGGGCCGCCCTGGCACAGCTCGACGACGACGCCTGGAACGACATGCTCTCGGTCGATCTGACCGGCGTACTGCGCACCTTCCGCTCGGCCGCCGCCGTGATGTCCGGCCCCGGCTCCATGGTGGCGGTCTCCTCCATCGCCGGCGGGGTGTACGGCTGGGACGACCACGCCCACTACGCCGCCGCCAAGAGCGGGGTGCTGGGGCTGTGCCGGTCGCTCGCGACCGAACTCGCCCCGCGCGGCATCCGGGTCAACACCGTCATCCCCGGACTGATCGAGACCCCGCAGTCGCTCGATGAGACCAACTCCCTGGGCCCGGCCGGGCTGGAGCGGGCCGGCCGGAGCATCCCGGCGGGCCGGGTGGGCCACGCCGACGAGGTGGCCCGTGCGATCCGCTTCCTCACCAGCGACGACGCCGCGTACATCACCGGCCAGGAGCTGATCGTGGACGGTGGCCTCACGGTCCGATGGCCGGAGTGACCGAGCGGCGACAATCCGAGCGGCGAAGAACCGAGCGGCGAAAGACCGACCGGCAGCACATCAGGCAGCAGTGAACAGAGCGGCAGCGGACAGCGCCGCGGCGAGAAAGGCGAACGGCATGGGAGTCCTCCAACAACAGGTCGCGCTGGTGACGGGCGCGGCGAGCGGCATCGGGTCGGCGATCGCCGACGCGTACGCGGCCGAGGGCGCGCGGCTCTTCCTGGCCGACCGCGACGCCGACCGGCTCACCGCCCTGGCCGAGCGCTACACGGCACAGGGCACGGAGGTGGCCACCGCGGTCGTCGATGTGGCCAACGCGGAGCAGACCCGCCAGATGGTGGAGAGTTGCGTGTCCGCACTGGGCGTGCCCGACATCCTGGTCAACTCCGCGGGGATCCTGACCGAGGTGCCCCTGGTCGACATGGACGTCGAGACCTGGGACCAGATGATCGCGATCGACCTCCGCAGCGTCTTCCTGTGCTGCCGGTGGACGGTTCCCCACATGGTCGCCCGCGGCAGCGGGCGGGTCATCAACATCGCCAGTCAACTGGGCATCAAGGGCGGCGAGGGACTGGTCCACTACTCGGCCGCCAAGGCCGGCGTCATCGGCCTGACCAAGGCGCTGGCCAGGGAGGTGGGCCCGAGCGGCGTGCTGGTCAACGCGATCGCGCCCGGCCCGGTGTTCACCCCGCTGGTGGACGGCATCAGCGCGGACTGGAAGAAGGCCAAGCAGGCCGAACTGCCCCTCGGCCGGTTCGGGGTCCCGGCGGAGGTCGCCCCCACCGCCGTACTGCTGGCCAGTGATCCGGGCGGCAACCTGTACGTGGGGCAGACTCTCGGCCCCAACAGCGGCGACGTCATGCCGTGAGGCACTGAGAGGGAGGAGAGGGAACCACGATGTGCGGAGCCTGTGGCACGGGACGTTCCCTACCCCGCTGGGAGGACATCCTGGCCCCGCCCACCCGGTCGGTGCTCGCCGCCCGAGCGGCGAGCACCGACCGGCTCCTGGACGGCGGGTCCGGACTGCAAGTCCGGTCCTGGCTGTCCGCGGGATACCTGCTCAGCGACCGGGTCGGCCGCACCACGCACGCGGCGGACCTGGACACGCTGTGGCGTGCGGCCGGGGAGCGCGGTGCCCGCCCCAAGGACTGGCGGCCACTGCGGGGCGCGGACACCACCACCGTGTCCGTCGAGGCACCCGGCGGCTGGGACCTGGCCACGGCCGCCGTCTGGTTCGCCGCCGTGGCCAGGTCCGAACCGGACACCTCACTGGAGATCACCCTGCCCGACCCCGGCGGAGCGCGCACCCTGCTGGTGACCATCGACTCCGGCGCTGTACGGGCCACCGTCGTGACCGATTCCGGGGACGGCCCGCCGCCCGAAGCGACAGCTGTGGTCAGCGGCGCCGGCGCTTCCATGGCGGCCCGGCACCTGGAGAAGTTCGGCGGACGCCGCCCGCGTCGACGGGCGTGAACATGCGGGCCGGACACTTCGGCCGCCGCGCGCCTTTCAGCAGACCCCGGACGGCATCGGGCGAAACCGCCCGGCCTTCTCGTCCACCGCCCGCAACGACCAGGCCACGTACTCCCTTTTGAGGACGACGTCGACCGCGCGGTGCAGCTGATGCACGGCAAGGCACTGCGCCGCCTGCCGGTCATCGACAACGGGCAGGCTGCGGGCATTGCCGCCCTGGGCGACCTGGCCGTCGAACGCGATCCCGACCCCGTCCTGGGTGGGGCACATCAGCGTTGCCGACCCCAACGCGTGAGAACGGCGCTGTCACGTTGTTGGGTGTGTGAGTGCCTGACGGTGTGCCGGGTGTGGTGGGGCCGGGCGGAAGTTTCGGGTCAGGCCGCGGCAGGCGGGCCGGCGAAGCCGGTGATCTGGTTCCAGACGGCGAAGCGGGTGGTCATCTCGGTGCGGTATTCGGTGGCGGTCATCAGGTGCCGCCGGGGCCGGAAGTGCGGTGAGATGCCGCTGAACGCGGCCAGGAACCGCTGGGCTGCGCCGACGGAGCGGAAGCCCTTCATGGCGCGCTCGCGCTGCCTCGTCGGCTGATGACTGTTCTCCGCCCGGTTGTTCAGGCCCTTGTGACAGCGGTGCTCGACGGAGGGCATGACCTCGCGGTGGGCGGCGCCGTAGGAGCGCAGCTTGTCCGTGACGACCACCCTCGGCGCCGAACACGTCTTCTTCATCAGGCGGCGGAAGAAGCACCGGGCCGCGGCGGTGTCCCGGCGGTCCTGCACGAGGATATCCAGCACGTTGCCGTCGGCGTCGACGGCCCGCCACAGGTACTTCCGTTCCCCGTTGATCTTGATGAAGACCTCGTCCAGATGCCATTTGCCGCCGGGCCGGGGCCGCCTCCGGCGCAGGCCGTTGGCGTAGGCCTGCCCGAACTTCGCACACCAACGCCGGACGGTCTCGTGGGAGACGAGCACGCCGCGCTGCAGCATCAGCTCCTCCACCTCACGGAACGACAGCGGGAAACGGAAGTACAGCCACACGCAGTGCGCTATCACCTCGACCGGGTACCGGTGCCCCTTGTACGACGGCGGCGCGGACGACACGAGCGAACCCCTCCCCGGCACGACCAACTCCAAGATCATCTCAGGTCGGTCCGCTAACGTGACAACGCCCTCCGGCTCGCTCAGCACTCTCGTGATTTCACCTGAACCCACGGATGCACAGACCTGAAGCACACCGCTGGACCCGTGGGTTCGCGCTGAATAGTCCTCGGTTTCCCTGAACCCGCGGGGATCTCGGCCCTGTACTCCCGAAGCTACGGCGAAGTGACAAGTAGCTCAAAGTGACGATCGCAACGCTCTGCAATGACGGCCTCTTGGCCCTCGGACCGCCGGCCCGGCTCGTGCGCGGCTGCCGTCACAGGCTCAGCAGCAGGTCCCGGACCGCTGCAGGCTGGGACAGGAACGGGTGGTGGCCGGCGTCGAGCTCGACGACGCTGCCGGCCCGGCGGGCGAACTCGCGCTGCAGCCGCGGTGGGGTGCCCCGGTCCTGAGCGCAGACGAGGTACGTTGAGGACAACTGCTGCCATGCGGCCGCCCCGACCGGCTGCCCGGTCACCTGCACGCTCTGCCGGGCGAGGTGGTCCGCCGCCTGCGCCTGGACCTCGGGGTCGCAGTCCTGCAGGAACGTGTCCACGAGCAGCTCGGGGCGGACCCCGAACGTTGCGTTTGCCGAATACCTCATCCATGCTGGTCAGGCCGCATGTTGGTACTCGTGGAGGGTGCCGCCAAGCCGCGCCCGCCGTCGTATGTCCAGACGGGCGATCCGGTCCGGGTCCTCGATCGGAGCGGGCAGCGGGTGGAGGGGGCGGGCGTTCGCAAGGCCCTGGTGCGGCCTGTGCTCGTTGTAGAACGTCTCGAACTCGCGCAGGGCGTACAGGAGGTGATGCTGATCCCAGATCAACACGCGGTCCAGCAGTTCTCGCCGGCAGGTCTGCGCCCACCGCTCCATGATCGAGTTCATTCTCGGCATCCGGACGCCGCTGAGCACGACCTCGATGTCCTCGTCCTGGAACACCTTGTCGAACAACCGCGGGAACTTCCCGTCCCGGTCCCTGATCAGATAGCGCGCCCGGCAGTCGGCGTCCTCGAGGTCCATGACAAGATTCCTCGCCGCCTGGACCACCCAGGACGCGGTCGGATGCGCGGTCGCGCCCAGGATCCGGATCCGCCGGTTCGCGTGCTCGATCGCGGCGAACACGTACAACCGTGCCCCTGACAGGGTGACCGTCTCGAAGAAGTCGCAGGCCAGTAGGGCGTCGGCCGAGGAGCGCAGGAAGTCCGCCCACGTGCTGCAAGCGCATGCGGGTGCCGGGTCGATTCCGGCCTCCTTCAAGATCTCCCAGACCGTGGATGCCGCCACCTTCACCCCGAGCGCGAGCAGCTCACCATGCACGCGCCGATAGCCCCAACTTGGATTTTCCCTGGCCAGGCGCAGCACCAGCCTTCGGATCGAGCGCACGGTGCGCGGCCGGCCCCCGCGCTTCGGCCGGGACCGGGCGGCGTGCCGGCCGGCGATGAGGTTACGGTGCCATCGCAGCAGCGTGTCCGGCCGCACCAACAGCCGCATCCCGCGCAGAACCTTCCGCGGCAGGCCCTGGAGCAACGCCGCCAGGAACGCCCGGTCGCTCGCGTGGAATCGGACCCGCTGCCCGTTCAGCTGCCGCTCCAGGAGCGCAATCTGATGGCGCAGGGCCAGGATTTCTACATCCTTCTCGCGGCCGCTCATCGGCAGCAGCCGCAGCATCGCGAACGTGTTCGTCATACCCAGGTACGCCAGTCTCAGCAGCACGACCGATCATCATGCCGCAACCACCGCCAACCGCGCGAGAGCGCCTACTCGGGCAACCACTGGCCGACACCCAAACCCGCTCCCACCTGCATGGATGAGGTATTCGGCAAGGGTAGGCTCCCTGGGCGGCATGAGGCACCGCCAGGGCGCCGCACGCCGCCCAGGGGCCGGGACGCGACAAGGGGCGCGCCTACGGTTGCGCCATCTGTGGACCGGTCTGCGTGGTGGCGTGGCCTGCGGTGGTCGGGGGTGTGGTCGGTGTCTTTAGACCAAGGCCGTGAAGTTACGGACTGATCGTCGGCGTCAAGATGTTGATGCTGAGGGTGGCCGTGTAGGTGCGTCGGTCGACCTTGAGGCTCTTGTACGCGTATCGGGACAGGGGTCGTTTCACTGCGCGGGGGCTGACGCGGAGGCGGCGGGCGGGCATGAGCTGGTCCAGGACGGCTCGGCCGATCGTTCCGACGAGGTCGATCACGGTGTCGGCGATGATGCCCGCGGCCTGAACGATCTGATCGCGGGCGCATCGGAGCGCGACGCTGAAACTGCCCCGGTCCGGATCCGCTCCGGGTGTGGTCTCGGTGGCGTCGGCGATCGCGATCCGCAGGACCTGGTAGGCACTCAGCAGTGCGTAGACCTCCTGGGCGATGCCGGCCCAGGTCTTCGAGCGCAGGACCCGTCGGCCCAGCATCGACTTCTTGATCGCGAAGTAGGCGGACTCCACTTCCCATCGCTCGTGATACAGGCTGACCAGGTCGGATGCCGGGTATCGGTGGGGGTCAAGGAGGTTGGTGGCCAGGCGGTAGAGCCCGGTCTGACGGCCCTGGCTGGTGGTGATGGTGATCTCGCACTCGATGATGCGGACCTCGACGCCGCCGAAGCGGGAGAGGTGGGAGCCGTCGTCGAAGCGGGCCAGGACCGGGGGTTTGCGGGCGGCCGAGACGCGCGCCAGGAAGGCGGCCTCGGTGGCGGCGACGGCAGCCAGGAACGTGTTGCTGGAGAAGCCCCGGTCCAGCAGGACGATCATTCCGGCGTGGAGGGAGCGTGTCAGTCGCTTGCCGTAGACGGTCTCGCCGCTGGAGCGGGGGCCGAAGGCGGCGTCCAGGACCGCGCGGGTGCCGCAGGCCACCAGCGCGGTCAGGCAGATCTGCGGGTAGCCGGAGGTCGCGTACTGGTTGGTGCTCTTGCCCAGGCGGGCTCGGTGCAGCGGGCTGTCGGGGACGTCGGAGGCAGGTGCCGTCGATCGCGACGGTCAGCAAGCCCTTGAAACGGGCGCCGACGGTCCGGATCGCCGTGGCCGGCCCGCGCAACAGGTCGAACAGGGCCCGCATGGGGCGGACCCCGAGACGGGTCCGGGCGTCCCAGAGTGCCGTGCCGGTGACCTTCGCGACCGGTATCGCCTCCAGCGCGGCGGTGAGCTTGCGCCAGACGGCCAGGTAGCCGCAGTCCTCGAACAGGGCTGCGGCCAGCAGCAGGTAGACCACCACCCGGGCCGGGATCTTCCGCAGCCGTTGCTGGACGGCACCGGTCTCGGTGAGGACCGCATCGACCATCTCGAACGGGACGATCTGGGTGAGTTCTCCCAGGTGCCCGGGGGCGAACAGGCCCTTGGCTACCGTGATTTCACGCGTGATGACACACTGATCGGACAGCGGAGCCTCCGGTGCTGTGAACGGCTGTCTTGGTCGACTGCCAGTTCTACCGGGGCTCCGCTTCTCACGTCCGAAGCCGCCGCAGATCAGAGCGCACTTGCCAACGTCCCCGGAGCCGTAACTTCACGGCCTTGGTCTTTAGACCCACTCGACCCGTTCGACAGTGTCGTTGTGGCCGGCGGGCTCTTCCATGGACTCGCCGGCCTTGAGGATCCGGGTGCCCTTGCTGCTGACCAGCTTCGCGTCACTTTGGGTCTTATTGACCCATGAGGACACGTTCTTCGTCATGCTGCCGCCGTCCGCGGGCAGCTCACTGAGGGACACCGTGTACCCGGCGCCGATGCCGTAGGCGGGGCCCTTGCGCCCGTAGTGCTTCCACAGCCCCAACGTCGCCGGAGGGCACTCGCTGTCCTCGATCATGACCACGCCGGCAGGCAGCCTTGTTCCTTGAGTCGTCATAACCCGTTCCCTTCTTCCGGCCCGCCGGCCTGGTGGCAGGCGGTGCCGCTCCCCATCTCAGTGGAAAGCAGCCCAAAGCGCATGTCGGCCAGGCAACAATCCGGAAGAGAGGAAGGAGAATTGAGGCCGATCGGTGGAAGGCCCGGCCTCCGCAGGGCTGCGGGCCGGCGCACCTGTGAGCGCTGCTGCGCAGGGCACGCACGCCCGACAGCATTCTGCGCGAGGTGCTGACCGCCCGCGCCCAGAGCACCGACGCCGTACCCCCGGGGAAGTCCTGAACGTCCTGTACCCCGCTCACTCATCGCGGCCCGGTGCCCCTTTCGAACCGTACGTCGTGCAGATGTGGACTCCGCGCCGTGTACCGAGCAGGGGACAGGGCGCCGTTGAGGGTGGGGCGCAGGTTGCCCCGTTCCGGTTGCCGGACCGGTGCCCAGTGGTGCCCGGCACAAGGTCACCCGTTCGGCGTAGCCGGTCGGGCGCTTCCTGCTGTGATCGCCCAGCATCGGTAAGGGACAGCCGCAGTGGTCACTCCCGTGTTCCACCGTGCTGAGAGGTGGTCGTGATGAGCCGGGGCTTGATCGTGGTGGATGTGCAGAACGACTTCTGCGAAGGGGGCAACGTTCCCGTTAAGGGTGGGGCGCGGATCGCCTCGGCGATCGCGGACCTGGTGGAGCGCAGTGCGGGGCGTGACTACCGGTACGTGGTGGCCACCCGGGATCATCACATCGATCCGGGCGGCCATTTCTCCCAGACCCCGGACTTCCGGGACAGCTTCCCCGTCCACTGCGTGGCAGGAGGCGAAGGAAGCGATTTCCATCCCCATTTCGCACCCGTCGTCACGGACGGCAAGGTGCACGCCGTTTTCTTCAAGGGCGCCCACAGCGCCTCCAAGAGCGGCTTCGAAGGCGCGGACGCGGAGGGAACGTCCCTGGCGGACTGGCTGCGCGCCCGCGGGGTCAAGGGCGTCGATGTGGTGGGCATCGCGACGGACCACTGTGTACGCGCGACCGCCCTGGACGCCGTCGCGGCAGGCTTTCGTACACGCGTACGCCTCGACTACTCGGTCGGGGTGGCCCCGGACACGACAGCTGCCGCCCTGAACGACTTCCGCCGGGCCGGCGTTGCGGTTTCCGGCAAGCCACCGGTACCGAAATAGTCCTGGCACCGGTGTTCCGGGATCATCCGTCGGCGGTTGAGGGGCACGCGTGGTGAAGCGTGCGCTGAGCCGTTGGCGTCCCGGACGTCTCTCAACTCTGTGTTGCTTCTACTGCTTGGCGAGCTGGTGCTGACTCTTGCTTCCCTGTCATAGGTGATCCTCATTCCGATGTCATTTGAGATGGCTCCGTGGCCCGCTAGATGTATGAGAGATGCGGGGTTGCTGTCAGACATGACATGAGAACTATTGATGTTGAATCGCCCCGGGTTCGGTAGAGACCTCAGATTGTGGTTGTGACCTGGGGTTTTGTGAGTTCCGTGTAGTAGTTGGTCTCGTACTCGACGGGTGGGACGTGGCCTATCTCACCGTGCAGTCGTCGGTGGCAGTACCAGTCGATCCACTCGGCGGTGGCCAGCTCGACCTGGGAGAGGGTCTTCCAGGGCCGCTGCGGCTTGATCAATTCGGTTTTGAACAGGCCGATCGTGCTCTCCATCAGGGCGTTGTCGTACGCATCTCCGACAGAGCCGATCGAGGCCGCGATGCCGGCCGCGTCCAGGTGCTCGGCCAGCCGGAAACTGGTGTACTGGCTGCCCACGTCGCTGTGATGTATCAACTCGCCGCGAACGTGGGGGTGTTCATCGCGGTCGCGCTGCCACAGTGCCATCTCCAGGGCGTCCAGGACGAGCCGGGTCTCCTTCGATGTCGCGGCGGACCAGCCGACGATCCGGCGGGAGAAGGTGTCCACGACGAAGGCGACGTAGACCACTCCGGCCCAGGTGGCCACGTGCGTGAAATCCGCGACCCAGCAGCGATTCGGCGCGCCGGCGACGAAGTCGCGGTCCACCCGGTCCGGTGCCCGCTCGGCCTGCTGGTCCGGAATCGTGGTGACCACCCTCTTGCCGCGGACGGCGCCGGCGATGCCCAGCTCGCGCATCAGCCGTTCGACGGTGCAGCGGGCCACCGTGTGACCCTGCCGGTTCAGCTCCCGCCAGATCTTCCGGGCCCCGTAGACACGGTAGTTGTCGGTGTGGACCTGGCGGATCAGCTCCTTGAGTTCCGCGTCCCGCACGGTACGGGCGGACGGGGCTGCCAGGCGTTTCTTGTGGGCGTAATAGGTGGAAGGGGCGATCTTGCAGTCGTGCTCGGTGAGGGTTCTGCAGATCGGCTCGACGCCGCCGAAGCGGTCCCGGTGCTCGTCGATGAACGCTACGAGCGTGTGTGTGGCCGGTCGAGCTCGGCCGCGAAGAAACTCGCCGCCGCCTTCAGGATCTCATTCGCCCGCTTCAGCTCGGCGTTCTCCTTCTTCAATGCCTTGAGCTGGGCGGACTCCTCCGTAGCCGTCCCCGGACGCGTCCCCGCGTCGATCTCGTGCTGCTTCACCCAGTTCCGCAGCGTCTCGCGGGACCCGATGCCGAGCTTGTCGGTGACCGCCTGCAGAGCGGCCGTCTCGTTCGGGTGGTCGCCGCGCACCTCGGCGACCATGCGCACCGCACGACGGCGGAGCTCAAGGGGGTAACGGGAGGGTCGTGCCATGACTCGATCCATTGAGCCCTTCCCGGTAAGCGGTGGTTGCTCGCTGTGATCGCGATGCCGGCACTGCGGCCCGTGGCATCCCCAAGTCCGGGCAGGCGTAAGGCCCCTGGTAGGAACGATCTTGCGACAGAAAGATCCGACCGAGGGGCCTTACGTGCCGACCAGTGTCACATACACCGCCGTACTCGATGTGAAGCGGTCCACCGCCGAGCACCTGGCCCGACTGCTGCACGACCACCGGATCGCGGCCAGGACCCGCAAGGGACGGCGTGCACTGGGCTGCTTCAAGCAGGCGGTGCTCATCCTGCGCTGGTTCACCGACGGCACCCGCCTGTCCCAACTCGCCTGCGACAACGGACTGTCGACCTCCACCGCCTACCGCTACCTCCATGAAGGACTGACCGTGCTGTCCGCCGGGGCGCCGGATCTCGCGACCGCGCTGGAGCGCGCGAAGGCGGCCGGGCTGACGCATCTCAACCTCGACGGCACCGTCATCCGCACCGACCGCGTCGCCGCCCCCGGCCCCAACGGCGCGGACCTGTGGTGGTCCGGGAAGCACAAGCACCACGGAGGAAACGTGCAGGTCATCGCCACCCCGGACGGCTGGCCGATCTGGGTCTCACCGGTCCGGCCCGGCCGCGAGCACGACACCACCTGCGCCCGCCGCCACGGCCTGATCGACGCCCTGGGTCGCATCGCCGCCGAACTGGACATGCCGACCCTGGTCGACCTCGGCTACCAGAACGCCGGCGACGGCTTCCGCCACCCGCACAAGAAGCCCGCGGGCGGCGAGCTGACCGCGGCCCAGCAGACCTACAACAAGGTCATCCGCGGTATCCACGGCGTCTGCGAGCGCGCCAACTCCCTGCTCAAGACCACCTTCAAGGCCCTGCGCAGGGTCAGCCTCGACCCCAGCCGGATCACACAGATCGCCGCCGCAGCCCTCGTCCTGCTCCAGCTCGAGTACGACCGCACCATCTGAACGATCACGCAACGTCATGATCCGTTACTGGCAAAGACTCATTCATGAAATCGAGCCTCCATTTGAGCCGGAACGGTTCAGCGACGGCTGTACTGTCTTGTGTCCTCGGCAACGGCACCGGCCAGGGCCACGTCAGCCCTCAGTCCCCAGCCGGGCCACGATGTCCTGGCGCAGCTGTGCCTTGTCCGTCTTGCCGACGGCGGTCAGGGGGAGTGCCGGAACCCCGACGAGCCGTTCGGGCAGCTTGAACCGGGCCAGTCCGCTGCCCTCCAGATACCCGCGGAGTTCCGGCAGGGACGGTGCTCCCTCGTCACCGCCCACGACGTACAGGCACACGGCCTCACCCAGTACACGATGGGGCATAGCGACGGCTGCGGCGGCCCGCACACCGGGGTGCGCCAGTACCAATGCCTCCAGTTCGTCCGCCGGGATCTTCTCTCCTCCCCGGTTGATCACGTCCTTGACCCGCCCGGCGACCACAAGGTTCCCGGACGCGTGGCGACGGACGAGGTCGCCGGTGCGGTAGAAGCCGTCGGGAGTGAATGACGCGGCTGCCGCGCCATCGTGGTACTCCGTGATGACACCCGGCCCCCTGACGAGAAGTTCGCCCATCTCGCCGTCGGCGACGGGCCGGCCCTCACCGTCCACCACGAGGATCTCGTCACCGGGCGAGGAGGGACGTCCCTGCGTGGTGAACGCCACCTCGGGCGGATCATCGAGCCGGGTGAAGTTCAGCAGTCCTTCACTCATGCCGTACACCTGCTGGATTCGGCAGTCGAAGGCACGGCTCAGTTGGGCGGCCGTGGATTCGTCCAGGCGCGCCCCGCCGACCTGCAGGACTTGCAGGCTCGACAGGTCAGGACCGCTGGAGGCGGCGCGGGCGAGAAGCCACTGCCGTGCGAGCGCGGGGGTGAGCGCACAGTGGGTGACGCGTTCTTGCTCGATCAGCGACATGGCGGCGGCCGCATCGTTCGGGTCGGAGAGTACGACCTTTCCGCCGCAGGCGAGCGTGCCGAGCACTCCTGGAGAGGCGAAGGTGAAACCGTGTGTCACCGGCAGGACGGCGAGGAACACGGATTCGGGTGTCAGCCCCGAGACCGCTGCCGCGCAACGGGTCATGTGGCCGATCGCCTCATGGGTTCGGGCGATGGCTTTGGGGGCGCCCGTGGTTCCACTCGACAGCAGGAAGAGGGCGGTGTCCGAGGGATGCCGGCCCGGATGGGCGGGAGGCGGGTCACCGGCCTCGAGGAGACGGTCGATGTCCACATGGCCGACAGCCCGGTCGCCGGCATCCGAGACGAGCAGGGTGCGCACCGACGGGTGCCGCTCACGGAGCTTCTCGGCGAGCCGCAGGTGGTCGAAGCGCTGATGCCGGGCTGGTACGGCCAGCGCGGTCGGCGCCAAGGCGGTGATCACCGTCTCGAGTTCGTGCTCGCGCAGGGCGGGAAGGGCGAGAACCGGGCGCGCACCGAGCCTGACCAGCGCGAGTGTGAGGATCAGGATCCGGGCCTGGTTGGGCAGTTGCACGAGTACGGTGTCGCCGGGCCGGATGCCCGTGTGCGCCAGCCGGGCGGCGCAGCCGGACACCGCCGCGTCGAGCCCGGCCCTGGTGAAGGTGTGCTCGGCGTCGACCACTGCCGCCCGGTGCCCCGCGTGCACGCGGGTGCTCAGAACGATGTCGTCCAGGAACTCTGGACGCCACCAGCCGCGGTCCCGGTACTCTCCGCAGGCCCCCGCACCGGGCCGGCGGTCGCCGATGACGTCGGCGAGTTGCCGCACGGTGAAGTCGTGCTCTGTCCAGAGATCGACGCGGGTGTCGAAGCGCTCGGTCAGGGCCAGCTGGATCTGCGTGAGGTCGACGGAATCGAGCCCGAGGTGCGCGCGCAGCTGCGCGTCCTGGCGCAGCAGCTCTTCCACGATTCCCAAATCACGAAGGATTTTTCGCACTTCTTCGATGCCCGTCAACCGGGCCTCCTTGCCTGAGGTCACGTGGCGAGAACCGGCCAATGCGACCGGTATGCCCAGTGCGTCTGACCGTGAGACCGGCGCACGGGAGCAGCGGGAGGTGCACGCGGCCACGGTGCATCCACGAAGTCAGCAGCCGCACCCCCGCGCGCCCTGCACTGTCCGTATTCACCGTGCGACGCTGTGGCATCACACTGATCGAGCCTCTGGAGTGTGATGAACCCATTGAACAGCGGGACGCTTGCAGTACCGGGCGCCAAGATCTACTTCGAGGTACGAGGTGAAGGGCCTTTCCTGCTCCTCATCGGGGGAGGAAACTCCGACGCGGCGGTGTTCAAACGCCTGGCCGACGTCCTGGCCGACAGCCACCGCGTCGTCACCTACGATCCGCGCGGGAACTCACGCAGCGTGCTCGACGGCCCCCCGGTGGACCAGAGGGTCGAGGAGCACGCCGACGACGCCTACCACCTGATCGAGCACCTCACCGACCCGGACGAACCCGTGTACGTCTTCGGAAGCTGCTCGGGCGGGCTCACCGCGCTGGAACTCACCATCCGCCACCCGGACGATGTCCGGCTGGTCGTCGCCCACGAGCCGCCTGTTCTGAGCATCCTTCCGGACGCCGACCAGCACTTGGCACTCCTCGACGACATCTGCGGGACCCATCTCCGTGAGGGCATGGCGCCGGCCCTCACCAAACTGCAGGCCCTCCACGGCGGCCGCCCCGCACCGGCCCTCCCCGAAGTGCACGACAACACCAACTTCTTCCTGACCCACTTCCTCCGGCCGTTCGCGCGCTTCACACCCGACCTCGCCGCGCTGGAGGAAGTGGCGGACAAAGTCGTGTGGGCCGGTGGCCATGCCTCACGCGAGGACCTGGTGCACCGCCCGACGCTCGCCCTCGCCGGCCGGCTCGGCCGCGACGTGGAACTCTTCCCCGGCGGGCACGTCGGCTACGCGAGGTACCCCGCCGACTTCGCCGAACGGCTCGTCGAGGTGCTCACCCCCGCGGTCGATGCGGTGCACGCCCGGCGGGGAAGCACCGGCGGAGGGCAGTGACGTGCGGATCGTGATGGGGGCGCAGAACTGCGGCTTCGGTCCGGTCTCCGAACTCGTCGCGGTCTCCCGGCCGCTTCATGAGCACGAGCGGGTGTTCGTCGGGGACGGCGTCGCTGCTGTCTTCGCCCGGCGCAACCCCGACGCCTTCGACGCCACGTACGACATCAGCGGGCTGTCGGAGAACGCCAGATCTGCAATGATCGACGACCTGCTGCGGAGCAGCGATCACGTGGTCTCGGTCATGGACGCCGAGTTGGTGCTCCGGTCCGTCGTGGCACGGCGGACCGTGACCATGGTGGACAGCCTGTTCAGTTTCTGGCAGATGACGCAACCGCTGACCGAGATCCGCGACTTGTGCACCGCCATGCCACGTTCCCGCTTCGCGGCCGCCGACCAGCACCTGTCAGGCCTTTCACCGCACGAGCGGATTGTCGCGGCTCACCTGCTCGCCACACACAGTGTCGTGCAGAACTTCCCCGGCGTCACCGAGCGCGCAGCCGGCTTCGCCGCCCTCGGTGAGGGGCCCCGAATACATGTGACCGGCTCGATCGTCGACGTCGAAGGCCTGCGGGACGTCGTGCGCACCGCCGAGCCGGAACACGACCTGTTGATCAACATCGGCGGGTTCAAGAACTTCCTCCTGGACTTCGACGTCAACAACGACTACCTACGCCTGCTTCACCGGTGGATTCCGGATCTGCTGCGTGACTGGCCCCGATTCCGTCGCGTACTCGTCTGCGGCGGCCCGTTCGGCGAGGGCCGGGAACAGACCATCCGGGCCGCGGGCGGCCGGGCCGAGTGCCGTCTCCTGCGCCAGCGTGAATTGCTCCAGGTGGCGGCGACCACCGCGGACTACCTGATGGCACCCGGGCTCACGGCACTCCACGAATCGATCACCCTGGGGCGGCTTCCCCTGGCGATCCACGAGCAGCACTACGCCCATGTCTTCACCATGCGGGCACTGGACGGCACATTGTTCGGCCGTTCCGGGGGCCGGTTCACGGATGTGGTTCCATGTCACCCGCTGCCGGAGGACGACTTCGCCGGGACCGCCGCCCTGGTCGAGCTGGCCGACCGTATCCGGGAGAACCAGGAACTTTACGCGAAGTATCGGCAGACATTCAACGAACGCATCGAGCAGTACCTCACTCTCACCCCACCGCAACGACAACACGGCATCGAGGAACTCGGGAAACTGCTGTACGGCATCCCGACCCACTCGGTGATGACCGAGATCCTGGGCATGCCGCACGTTACGTGATGTGGAGAAGACCCAGCCCAGGGCTCCGACCCCCTCTCACGCATTCGGCCTGCCTTCCCCAATGCTGCCGGCTCGCGCCGACCGCACGGCTACGCCCGCTTCCTGACCCAGGCCACGCCGGGACGACCCTGTGGGGCTCGTTTGTCCATCGCTGCAAGTGAGGACGCATCTCGGGCACCTTCAGGGGCGGTTGGGATCATGTACGAGTGATCGTGCCGTCGCTGTACAAGATGACCCGAAAGCTGCTGTCCGTCCCGACGGTGCTCCTGCGCCGCGACACGACCAAGGACGCGGAGCTGCTCGTGCTGCGGTACGAGAACGCGGTGCTGCGCCGGCAGCTCAAGGGGCCGGTGTGCTACGAGCCCGCGGAAGCGTCGTCGTAGCAGTCCTCGGGGGTGACGGTGCCCGGCTCGGGCAACGGGTCGCGCAGGGCGGCCAGTTCTTCCGTGACAGTGCTGGCCATGTACCTGCCCCGCCTTGACCTGGGCCATCGGGCAGTTTCTGTCAAAGGGCTCGCCACCGGGTTGACCGCACCCGAAACTTCGGCCTGATTTCGTCTGCAATAGAACGATCCGGCCAACATCCCATGGCTTTCCACCTTCCGGACAACCGAGCGTCCGGTCCGTTCCTCTCACAGCGCGGGCACGACAAGTGCCCGTCACTCTGCCTGCGCGGCGGCTTTCCTGGCCTGGCCGACAAGCCGAGCCGCCGACCGCCTGCTTCCTTTCCACAGCATCCGAAGGACGAGGGATCGATGACCAGAACGCGCAACATCCGGCCGCGGCGTCCGCTGCTCGCCGGCACCACGGCTGTCGCCGCCATGGCCGTGACGGCGGGGCTCGTGGCCGCCACTGCGGAGCCGGCGAAAGCAGCGACAGGGCCCAAGCTGAGCCTCATCGCCGCGACCACGTCGATCACGCTCACCTCTTGGAAGGAGGAGCCGGGCGTCTACCTCGACCTCGGTACCTACCTCACCGCCGAGGGGAGGCCGCTGGAGCTGAAGGTGACCCGGAAGTCCTACAAGGACCCGGTAACCATCACCCAGACCGTGTACGAGGGCGGCAAGGCCAAGGCCAAGGTGCTGCCCAAGGGCACAGTGAAGGACTTCTCCGGACTGCGGGACTTCGCGGAGATCACGGTCACGGACAAGGCGGGCAAGAAGGTCCTCAGCCGTAGCGAGGACTTCTGCCCGAACAACGCCAGCGGCCGGGTGCGACCCGACGCGCCCGCCACCTCGAAGTATCCGGAGAGCTGCCCCACCAATCCGTTCACCCTCGGTTCGGTATGGGGTGTCGAGAAGGGCTGGGCGGCCAACACCTACGCGGGTTCCTACACCGAGCCGGCCATGCTGGCAGCCGGCACCTACACCGCCAAGGTCGGGGTCGCCAAGAAGTACCGTGACCTGTTCGGCATCGCCAACAAGCCGGCCACAGTCAAGGTGACGGTGCAGGAGCGGAGCTACGAGGACGAGCAGAGCGCCACCGGGCCGGCGTCCCGGTCCTCCGCCTCGGGCGAGCACGCAGGTCACGGAGCCGCCCACCCGGCGCCGACCGCGCATACGGGCCACGGGCCGGGACACGCCCCGACGCCCGCCCAAGCCGCCGCGCCGGTCACGAGCGGCGCGGGCCCCTCGTACAACGTGGGCCACGGGCCGCTGAAGGCGGCGCCACCCACCCTGCCGTGGGCGCTGAAGAAGCAGCAGGCCGCGCGCTCGATGCGGGTCGGCGACACGGGCGGCCAGACCGACGGCTCGCGCAAGGCACCGGCGCTTCAGCCGCTGTCGAAGCGGCCCGCCGGCAAGCCCTCCGTCCCGGACGTCCCCAAGCCCGACCTGCGCTCGCTGCCGGCCTACGGCATCGTCGTCAGCGACGGCGAGAAGGACATCCCCGGCAAGGACTATCTGGCCTTCAGCGCCAACGTGTGGAACGCCGGTCCGGCGCAGCTGGTGGTGGACGGCTTCCGGTCGCCCGGCAAGGCCAAGATGGACGCCTACCAGTACTTCTACGACGCCAAGGGCAAGCAGGTCGGCTACACCCCGACCGGCACCATGGAATGGGACCCGCGTCCGGGCCATATGCACTGGCACTTCACGGACTTCGCCAGCTACCGGCTGCTGAAAGCGAACAAGAAGGAGGCCGTGCGCAGCGGCAAGGAGGCTTTCTGCCTCGCGAACACCGACGCGATCGACTACACGGTGAAGAACGCCAACTGGCATCCGTTCAACACTGATCTGGCCACCGCCTGCGGTGCGGAGAACTCGATCTCCGTCCGGGAGGTGTTGGACGTCGGCTCCGGTGACACGTACTCACAGGACCTGCCGGGCCAGTCCTTCGACATCACAGATGTGCCCAACGGCACGTACTACATCCAGGTGCTGGCCAACCCGGAGAAGCGGCTGAAGGAGACCAACGTCGACAACAACAGCGCTCTGCGGAAGATCGTGCTCGGTGGCAAGCCAGGTAAACGGACGGTGACCGTACCGGCACACGATCTGGTCAACGAGAACTGACCACACGTCGAGGCGTCGAGCCTGACCCAATGGCTGGCGAAGCGACAGAAGAATTGCTGACGCGGGCGTTGTCACGTTGGTGGGGTGTTGATCGGTTCAGGGCGCATCAGGTCGGGCGGGGGCCTGGGTCACGCTGCGGTGAGCGGGGCGGTGGCGCCGGTGATCTGGTCCCAGATCACGAAGCGGACGGTCATCTCGGTGCGGTGGGCGGGGGCGGTCATCCGGTGCCGGCGGGGCCGGAAGTGGGGTGAGATGCCGCTGAACGCGGCCAGGAATCTCTGGGCTCCGCCGACGCTGCGGAAGCCCTTCATGGCGCCTTCGCGCTGCCTCGTCGGCTGATGACTGTTCTCTGCCCGGTTGTTCAGGCCCTTGTGCGAGCGGTGCTCGACCGAGGGCATGACCTCGCGGTGGGCCGCGCCGTAGGAGCGGAACTTGTCGGTGACCAGCACCCGGGGCACTGCGCGGGTCGTCTTCAGCAGCCTGCGGAAGAAGCGCCTGGCCGCGGCCTTGTTGCGCCGGTTCTGGACGAGGATGTCCAGCACGTTGCCGTCCTGGTCGACCGCGCGCCACAGGTAGTGCCGCACCCCGTTGATCTTCACGAAGACCTCGTCCAGGTGCCACTTGTCACCGGGGCGGGGACGTCGGCGGCGCAGCGCGTTGGCGTAGGACTGTCCGAACTTCAGACACCACCGGCGGATCGTCTCGTAGGACACGATGACGCCGCGCTGCAGCATCAGCTCCTCCACCTCACGGAATGACAACGGGAAGCGGAAGTACAGCCACACGCAGTGGGAGATCACCTCGACCGGGTACCGGTGCCCCTTGTACGACGGCGGCGTACTGCCCACGGACAACCCCCTCCACCATGATCAACCCGAAGATCATCCCACCCGGTCAGCCAACGTGACAGTGCCCGGCTCGTGGCTGGTCGACCTGTCCCACGTCGACCTGTCCCGGGTGAAGGCCGGCAAGGACAAGTGGGCGGAGCTGGACGGCGGCCTGCTGCCCAGCCCGTTCACGCCCGGGGGTGAGCGGCCCGGGGGCCCGGCCTGGTACGCGACACCCACCGTCGCCTACGCGGTGGAGCTGGGCTACGAGGTGCGCCCGATCGAGGCCTACGTGCGCTATGACAACGGCCGCTACCTGGACGGCTGGTACCACCGGCTGCGCGACGCCTACCTCGCCACGATGGCCGACCTCGGCGTCGACGCCGACCTCGCGCCGGCGGACTTCCTCGCCGCGATGGACGGCTACAAGAGCCGCGACCCTCAGCTGGCGATCGTCGTCTCGGCGATCAAGGCGACGGTGAAGGGCGGCCTGGGCAAGCTGCGCGAGCGCCCGCGGGGGGAGGGCTGGCGGCCCGGTGAGCCGTGGCGGGCCCTGAAGCGGCCCACCTGGCGGCCGGACATCCGCGCAGCGCCCCCCAGAAGCTGGACCGCGACTGCGGACCGTCTCCGGCAGAGACCGCACGTCCGGGTGAGCCGTGATGGCGGGCAGAGCAGGATCCGGCGAGGGTGGAGTGGTGATCGATGTTGCAGTCGGCCGACCCCCTCTGTCGTTTTCCGAAGGAGCACCGTCATGTCCGGACGCAATACCTGGATCCGCAGCCTGCACGATGTAGGTCTGGCAGCCTGGTTCGGCGGCTCACTCATGGGCGCGGTCGGCCTCAACGGCGCGGCCAGAGGCGAAGGCGGAACCGACGAGACCAGTGCACGCATCGCATCGTCGGGCTGGGCGAAGTGGGCACCGGTCAACGCCGCCGCCATCGGCGCGCACCTGTTCGGCGGCGGTGGGTTGCTGGCCGTGAACGCCCACCGGGTCGCCACGCAGCAGGGCGTGGCCGCCTCCACCATGGCCAAGACCGGCGTCACCGCCGCGGCCCTGGCCGCCACCGCCTACGCCCGCGTCCTCGGCAAGAAGATCGAACTGGCCTCCTCCCAGGATTCTGAGGAGCACGAGAAGACGGCCCGGCACCCCGTCGACCTCGACCAGGCGCGGCGTCAGCTGGCCTGGGCCCAGTGGGCGGTGCCGGCGCTGACCGGATGCCTGGTCGTGCTCAACGCTCTCCACGGCGAACAGCAGCGTCCTGCCGAGCAGCTGCACGGCATGTGGGAGCGAGCCCGCTCCGCCTACCGGTGCTGACTAGCACAAACACCGAGCCGTGATACCGATCGGCACCACAACGGCCTGGCGATTCGAACGGTGCCGCATAGGGCATAGCGTCGTCGACGCGAGGATTCACGCCCGGACCAACGCGTGATCAGGATTTTTGACACAGCACCACCGCCGTCATCACCCGTTCAGCCCACGCCGCCTTCACCGCGGCGCCCACCCGGGGCCGCGGGGTCGGGCCGCCCCCGGAAGGTCTTCCCCACCTATTGCCTTGAGCCCCACAGGGGTGGCAGGCGGCAGGCATGAGGCGTCCCGGCCGGTCTTGGCCGTACCGGACGCGAACCGACCGCCGGGCAATCTTGCCGGGGGTCCCACAGGATGGTCCCTGGTTGCCAGCCCTCGGCAATGCCCGGCAGGCAGCCGATTCCCGAGGCGCGGCGAGCGTGGGCTGGCCGCCTGACCCCCACCCCAGGGAGAGCACCCCATGGCAGTGATGACGGACGCGCTCGTACCGGCGCTGGAAGACGCCCGTGAGGCGCATGAGGCGCTCGTCGACCGATTGCGGGCGGATGCGACGGTCACGCCGCCCGGCCCGTACCGGCAGATGCTCGAGCGCCAGGTGGACGACGTCCAAGACAGCCTCCAGCGCATCGATCACCACATGCGCGATCTGCGGCCCCGCAGCGGGCTTGTCGGCGACAGCATCGATATCGCGCGGTTCATCTCGCGCAGCGCCGTGCGCACCGCCATGCTGCCGCTGACGATCGGATCCACGCTCGTGACGGACATGCTGCGCGGCCGGCGGCCCAACGACGAGCGGCGGCTGCTGAAAAACGCCCAGGACGAGTACGCGGTCACAGCCAGGGCGCTGGCGGCCTGCCGGGCCGGGCAGAGCATCGCCGAAGAGGCCCACGACCAGGCCACCGCCGACCTGCTCGCCGCACTGCGCCACCAGAACGAGGAACTGCTCGAAAGACTGGAGGACAGCGTCGCCCAGAACGCCCGGGCCGTGGCGGCCGCGTCCAACGGCTTCATCCAGGAGAACGGCGGCGACTGGGCCGACGCGGCCGCCCGCGCCGTGCGGACCGCCGCCGACCGGGTGCAAGACGTCGCCCAGACCGGCAGCCAGCGGGCCCGGGATGCGGCCGGGGGCGCGGTGCGCGAGATGCCCGAGCCGACCCGCATGGCCGAAGAGGTCCAGGGTGCGGTGACACGGGAGGAGGAATTGCCGATCCCCCGCTTCAGCCAGCTCAGCGTCGACGAAATCCAGCAGCAGCTGCGCACACTCTCCCAGTCGGACCTGACGGTCATCGAGGGATACGAACGCACCCACTCCAACCGCCCCCCGGTCCTGGACGCCATCGAACAGCTGCGCGGCAGCGAACCCTGGCCCGGCTACGACACCATGAGCCGGGACGAGCTCACCACCCGGTTGCAGAACGTCCCCGCCGGCGTCGCCCACCAGGCCCAGGAGTACGAACGGCGCCACCGGCAGCGCCAGAAGGTCATCTCCGCCGCCGAAACACGCACCACCCCATGACGCCAACAGGGCGAAGGCTGCCTGATACGCGCCCTGGCCGACACAAAGGCACGACGGCGGTCGACCGGGACCCGGTACCGGCCGAAACACAGCAGAACCCCGCCCGCGACGAGGCGGCGGCCCTGCGAACCGAGCTGGGCCGGCTGCGCCACGAACCCGCCCTGGCGCTCGCCGACGAACAGCCCGCCCGTCAACTCGCCGAGGCCGAGGCCCGGCACCTCAAGGCGCGCCTGGACGAACGCGGCGCCCACATCGAGGATCTGCAGCGCGCCCTGGCGGCCCTGACCCCGGCCCCGGCCGAGCAGCCATTCCCCAGCCCGCACCGCCGTTCGAGGCGCCCGTCGTCCCTACACCGGCCCCGGCACCCATGGAGGCCGGGGAGACTGTGCACGGCTCCGCCGCGGGCAGGCGGCGCCGCTGGTGGCCACGCCGGGACTGATGAAGACCCTCAGCCGCCCACCAGCAGGAAGAAGAAGGGAGGGGGCGGGGCTGGACAGCGGTCGACTCGCCAGGGGTTCGGGAGGCCAGGGCATGGTGTTGCGCGTCGGCCGGGCGTGCTTGCCCGGCCATTGGAGCGGCCGGGCCGCGGGGAAGGAGGGGCGGAAGCCGGCGGTACCTCGGGTCGGACCGGCTGTGCCCAAAAGGGGTGTCCCAGGGGAGTGGTCGGTGCAGGCCGGGCCGGTGACGAGACCTTGATCGCGCAGGTCAGAGACGTCGGGCCAGTGCCGGACGGTGTCCTGGGCCAGCGAACCTTGACCGCTTGCCATCGAAGATTGAGCGGTGGGGGCCAGGCGCCCTCCGGCGAGCTGAGCCTGTCATCAGGCGTGACGGCTCGGTCTACCTGACCGGACCTTCATCTTCTCCTGGCTGTTCGTCAGGCATGTCCAGGATGGTCTCTCGGGCGTACCGGGGGCTCCCTGGGGTGGGGGCTACCCCAGGGGCCATGAGTTCGGTGAGGAGCCTGCTCGGGTCCTCCGTGGATAGCGCCAGGCCCAGGGTCTGCACGATGCGCAGAGCACAGTCCCGGATGGCCTGAGCGTCCTTCTCGGGCGCCGCCGTGCTCCTGATCTCGTCACACACTCGGCTGAACTGCTCAGCGCTGATCGTTGGCCGACTTACCGGTTGCGCCATGGTGCGCTCCTCCTAAAAGAACGGGCCGTTCCACCCGCTCTTCCAGGAAGCGCTGAGCACACCCCGACGGCAACTGGAGAGAGCCAGCGCGCAGGCGCTCGACCAGAGCCGCTCAGCGTTGGCAGGCGCGCAAGGTGCGCCGTCACAGGACACCAGTGTCTCGCGGACGTGACCTGGAGCCCAGCGACAACAGGAGGTGCGGAGCCGGCGTGTCATCCGTGCGGGCGGTGTTCGTCGGCAGTGGTTCCGGCCCGTGGGCCGCCTTTCGGGCGGCACGACCAGGTGTGATCGGCGGCCTACGTGCGGCGGCGAGCGGGAGGTAGGATTATGCGGATGGCGGGTCATGATGAGTTGTCATTGCGGATGGGAGGGGCGTCCGCGCGCTGGGCGACCGCGCTGTCCGCGACGGTCGCGGTCGCGGCGGGGGTTGCGGCAGGCCTCGGTGTGCCGGACGCCGAGAAGTGGGGGGTCCTTTCCGGGACCGTGGGTGTGGGGGCCGTCGGGTACGCACTCGGGGTGCTCAGGCGCCGGGTGGAGGCGGGCCCGGACGGGCTGCGGATCCGCGCAATGCTGCGTTGGCGGCGGCTGGAGTGGGACGAGATCCTCCGCCTGGAGGACCTGCCGATAGCTGCCGACCCCCGAGCCCGCAGCGGCCCCCGGCTGCGTGTCGCGGCCATGCTGCGCGACGGCTCCGTGGTCTGGCTGCCGGTGCCGTACGTTGGCGCCGCTGACGCGGGGGGCTTTGAGAAGCAGCTGACCCAGCTGCGTGCAGTGCACCGCCGTTACGCGCGAAGCACCCCGGGGTCGTAGCTCCGGGCGTTTGATGATCTGCGTCGGTTTGTCGGTGTGGTTTTGGCGTTGATGTGTCAGTGATCCGGGGTGGTGTCGGCCCTGGCCGGGATGGTGACGGCCGGTGTTGTGCCGCTGACATCGGTTGCAGATACAGCACTGACGTGTTTGATGAATTGTCAAGCCCCGGGTTTTGTGGATGGTGGGTTAGTGCGTTGTGGCAAAGGGAGTCCCTGTTCGATGAGCAGGGGCTTCTTCGTGTGCGGGGCATGATCGCCTTGGGGTAGGGGCAGGCAGCGGACGGCTTGTTATGGATCGAGGAGGGTGCGATGCCGTCGGTGCTGGGGTTGATGGAACAGCGTGAGGCGCGGGCGAGGCAGGATCTGGAGTCCTGGACGGAGGTCCTGGAGCAGGCTCAGGCGGAGGTGGATGCCGCGCGGGAGCGGGTCGAGCGGGCCCGGGTGGGGCGTGAGGAGCTTGTGTCGGTGCTGGCCGGGGAGAGCCCGGTGAATACGCCGGTTCCGGTGCCGTCCGGTGGTGAGATGGCTGCCGCCGTGGGATCGGGCGGCCCGGGCTCGGGGCATGGCGGGCGGCCGCCGGTGTGGCGGTCGGGCATGGGTGAGGAGGTGCTCAGCGGCCTGTATCGGGAGGTGTTCGCCGCGGTGGTGGCCGCTTCGGGGCCGGTGAACGGGGTGGAGCTGACGCGGGCGGTGGGCCGGGAGGCGGAGATCAAGAACGAGGTGGAGAAGATCCGTCACCGTGCCTATGTGCTGGAGAAGCGGGGCTGGCTGGTGCGGGCGAAGGACGGACGGTTCATGCCTGAGCCCGGAGCAGTCGGCCGGGACGCTTCTCCGGCCAGCGCGGAGCGTCTGCGGCCAGGCGCCGGGACAGTCTGATCACGGCGGCCCACCACACCATCTGGGCGTGGTGGTCGGGGCGGCGTTCGTGGTCGCGGTTGAGGCGGCGTGAGCGGGAGAGCCAGCTCAGCGTCCGCTCCACGACCCACCTGCGGGCCAGTACGACAAATCCGCGTTGTCCGTCGGAGCGGCGCACGACCTCGGTCCGGACTCCGTGACGGGCGAACGCCTTCGCCAGCGCCGGACCCTGGTAGGCACTGTCGACCCACACCAGTTTCAGCAGCCGGCCCGGCTGCTGCATGAACGTCTCCAGCAGTGCGGGGGCGGCCTTGGAGTCGTGCACATCGGCCGTGGTCACGGTCACTTCCAGGAGCAGGCCCTCGGTGTCGGTCAGGATGTGACGCTTGCGGCCGTCACGTGACTTGCCGCCGTCGTATCCGCGACTGTCCTCGCCGACGGTCTCGGAGGCGTCCACCGACTGACTGTCGATGACTCCCGCGCTGGGCTCGGCGTTGCGGCCGGCGCGCTCCTCGCCGAACGTCGCAGGCGTTCGTAGAGTTCACGCGCATAGTCGTAGGCCCGCCAGCGGCGGAAGAAGTCGTAGACCGCCCGCCAGCAAGGGAAATCGACCGGCAGAGCCGTCCACTTCACTCCGTTGTCGACCAGGTAGCGCACCGCGTCGAGCATTGTCCGGTGGCAGTACGCCTCGGGGCGCCCGCCCCGCTTCAGGAGCCAGGCCGGCACCGGCATCGCGGCGCGGACCTCGGCCCACTCCGCATCCGTCATGTCACTCGGATAGCAGCCTGCCCGCCGTCCCGGAGCGAGCGAACCGAACCGGTGCACGTAGCAGTCACACCCAGGGGTGACCGCGGTGGACGCATGCACAGAGATACTGCTCAACTGATCAGGCAACGGGCTTCCTTGGTCGTGCTGGTGTCGTAACCGCGTCACTACCAAGGGGCCCGTTCTCTCATGCCCGCGACCGCACCCGAACCTCCGTCCAGATGATCACCCGCTGCCGCTCGAACAAGATCCGGTTTGCCACAACGCACTTAGCTGGTTTTGAGGGAGAGTTCTGGGGCGGCCGGAACCTGTCAAAGCGATCAAGGCAGGTAGATCGTTCTAACGTTGTGCCGGGATCAGTGGGCCGTCTGGTGTCGGCTTGTTGATCCAGGCCACTTGGGGGAGTTTCGGCGGCTCCGGTAGCTTGCGGACGAAGCGTTCGGGGTGCTTCGCGTAGACCGCCCGGAGGACGTCGGCACGCATCTCGCGGAGCTGCCCGGCGAGACCGAAGTGCACGTCGTAGGGCGTGTGCAGGCCGATCCCGGAGTGCCGATGCTCCTCGTTGTACCAGGTGAAGAACTGGGTGCACCACGCCCGGGCGTCCTCGAGGGATCCGAAACGCTCGGGAAAGTCGTGCCGGTATTTCAGGGTCTTGTACTGGCTCTCGCTGTACGGGTTGTCGTTCGACGTCTTCGGCCGCGAATGCGACTTGGTGACGCCGAGACCGAGCAATGCTCAAGACCTGTGGATCGGCCTCGGGAGGGGTGCCTCGCGGAACGCGGAGGGCGTACCTTCCCGAGTGATCGATTGATGGTCACCGAGTAGACCCGCGTTGCTGCGCGGGTCGGGAAGGCACGCCCGTGCTCAGCGTAGTCAGCAACGACGGAACCACCGAGACCGGCTCCCTGATGGACGACATCGTCCGTGAGGGTGCCCGGCGGATGCTCGCCGCGGCCCTGGAAGCCGAAGTCAACCAGTACATAGCCGAGTTGGCCGGTGAGCGGGACGAGGCCGGCCGCCGTCTGGTGGTCCGCAACGGCCATCATCGCGAACGGACGGTGACCACCGCCGCCGGGCCGGTCGCGGTGAAGGCGCCCCGCGTGAACGACAAGCGCGTCGACGTGGAGACCGGTGAGCGCAAACGGTTCTCGTCGAAGATCCTCGCGCCGTGGTGCCGGAAGTCCCCGAAGATCAGCGAGGTGCTGCCCCTGCTCTACCTGCACGGACTGTCCTCCGGGGACTTCGTGCCCGCACTCGAGCAGTTCCTGGGCTCCTCGGCCGGCCTGTCGGCGGCGACGGTGACCCGGCTGACGAAGCAGTGGAGCGACGACCACGCCGCCTTCCAGGCCCGTGACCTGTCGGATTCCGACTACGTCTATGTGTGGGCCGACGGCGTCCACCCCAAGGTCCGTCTCGGCCAGGCCCACTCCTGCGTCCTGGTCCTCATGGGCGTGCGCGCGGACGGCCGCAAGGAACTCATCGCACTGGCCGAGGGGCTGCGCGAGTCGACCGAGTCGTGGGCGGATCTGCTGCGTGACTGCCGCCGGCGGGGCATGCGTGACCCCGAGCTCGTCGTCGGCGACGGCGCGATGGGCCTGTGGCGGGCCCTCGCGGAGGTGTTTCCGCAGGCCAGGCACCAGAGGTGCTGGGTTCACAGAAGCCGTAAAGAATCAAGGTGCTGCTTTACAGGGACAGGCTCGTTGTCAGGGTATGGCGGTTCCGGAGGAGATCTGTTCCCAACTCCAATGCAGGTTCTCGGTGTTGTTGCCGCACTTGAACGAGCGGCAGCGGCGGCTGGCCCTGGCTACCGAGGCCCGGCTGCTCGGGCACGGCGGCGTACGGGCGGTAGCGCGGATCGCGCAGGTCAGCGAGACGACCGTGCGTCGTGGAGTATCGGAGCTGGAAGCGGGTGCCGGGCCGCTGCCGGACGGCCGGGTGCGTGCACCCGGTGGAGGCCGCAAGCGGGCTGAAACCAACGATCCTGCCCTGCTCAAAACCTTGTTGGGCCTGGTCGAGCCGGACGAGCGGGGAGATCCTCAGTCTCCGCTGCGGTGGACGACGAAGTCGCTGCGCAACCTGGCCGAGGAGCTGACCCGGCAGGGGCACCCGGTGTCCGCGCCGACGGTGGGCCGGCTGCTCAAGCAGGAGGGCTTCAGCCTGCAGGCGAACGTCAAGACCCTCGAGGGTGCCCAGCATCCCGACCGGGATGCCCAGTTCCGCTACATCAACGAGCAGGTCAAGCAGCACCAGGCCGATGGCGAGCCGGTGGTCAGCGTGGATACGAAGAAGCGAGAGCAGATCGGACGGCTGCCCATGGCCGGCCGCGAGTGGCGGCCCAGGGGCGAGCCGGTCGAGGTGGAGGACCATCATTTCTTCTTCAGCGGCCCGGACGTTCAGCAGGCGATCCCGTACGGGATCTACGACATCGCCCGCAACACCGGCTGGGTCAACGTCGGTGTCGATCACGACACGTCGGTCTTCGCGGTCGAGTCCATCCGCCGCTGGTGGCGCTGTCGCGGCAGCCTCGACTACCCGAAGGCGTCACGACTGCTGATCACCTCGGACGCGGGCGGCTCCAACGGCTACCGCTACCGAGTCTGGAAGAGCGAACTGGCTGCCCTGGCCGCCGAGACGGGCCTGACAATTACGGTGTGTCACTTTCCTCCGGGCACAAGCAAGTGGAACAAAATCGAGCACCGGCTGTTCTCACACATCACCCACAACTGGCGAGGCAGGCCGCTGACCAGCCACGAAGTCGTAATCGAGACGATCGCCGCCACCCGCACCCGGGCTGGTCTGCGCGTCGAGGCCCACCTGGATCCCGGTGACTACCCCACCGGCATCGCGATCAGCAAGGACCGCTTCGCCGCGCTGCCGCTGGTCCGGCATGAGGTTCACGGCCAGTGGAACTACGCCCTGCTGCCCGAACCCTCTGCGCCGCAGGTGTCGCCCGCTGGCGAGGCACACGGCGTCGCCGACCGCCGCCGCGAGCTTGTCACCCGTCTCGCGGACCCACGCCTGACCGGGCTGAGTAGCACGGAACTCGCAGAACTATGCGCTGAGTTGGCCCCACTGCAGGCCGCCCGGACCCAGGAACGCTACAGCGAGCAGCGCGGTGGACGCGCCCGGCGCGCAACCGGAAACCAGCGGGCCAAGCCGCTGTTCGACGACGCCACCCGGGTGATGCTCACCCTCCTCTACCAGCGCCAGGTCTGCTCGATGAAGCTGCTGGGCGACATGCTGGAGGTGACCCCCACCTGCATCGGCCACCTCATCGCCGAGACCCGCCGGGTCCTGGAGGACCACGGCCACCAGCCCGGTTACGCCCCCAGCCGGTTCACCACGGCGCACACGCTGATGGCCTTCCTCGACACCGACAAGACCCCGCCGCGCACCCGGATCATGGAAAGCCTGTCCCATCCGCGGCTTACCGGCATGTCCCGCACGGAGCTGGATGCGCTCGCTCGCCGCCTCGCCCCACGCCAGGTCGCCCAGGTCGAACGTGCCTCCTACCAGCTCCGGGGTGCCGATCGCCAGCCGGGCAGCCGCGGCGGCGTCTTCCCGCAGAAGCTCGGCGACAGAGAACGCGTTGTCGTCGCCATCCTCTACCTGCGGAAACTGTGCACCCTGGACATCCTCGCCGACGTGCTGGGGGACGTGAGCAGGTCCTCGATCGGGAACGTCGTCCGCGAGATCCGGCCCCTGCTTACCGAAAGCGGACTTCTCCCACCTCCGGCCACCACCCGCTACCGCACCGCCACCGAACTCCTCGCCGCGGCGCATGAAGAAACCGACACACCGACAAATTGATTCTTTACGGCTTCACAAGGTCCGCAACGTCATGAATGCACTGCCGAAGTCGGCCCAGCCCGGCGCGAAGAGGGCCCTGCAGGAGATCTACAATGCCGAGGACCGCGACCACGCCGAGAAGGCGATCAAGGACTTCGAGCGCACCTACGGCGCGAAGTGGCCGAAAGCGGCCAAGAAGGTCACCGGCGAGGCCGACGAGCTCCTCGCGTTCTACGACTTCCCCGCCGAGCACTGGGTGCACCTGCGCACGACCAACCCCATCGAGTCCACCTTCAGCACCGTGAAACTCCGGACCAAGGTCACCCGCGGCGCCGGCAGCCCGGCAGCGGCCCTGGCGATGGTGTTCAAGCTCGTCGAGTCCGCCCAGGCCCGCTGGCGGGCGATCACCGGGGCCCATCTGGTCGCACTGGTCCGCGCCGGCGCCAGGTTCGAGAACGGCATCCTGGTCGAGCGGCAGGATCAGGCCGCGTGAATCACCACAACACTCCGCAGGAGGAGCCCGCCGAGCACCTCCGCTTCGCGGCCTACCTGAGCAAGCTGGAGCAGGTGACCGACGCCGACGAGGCCGGCCTGGTCAGCGAAGTCCTCACCGATCCGGACCAGACGATGGCGCAGTCTGCCGTCCTGCGGCACCTGGACCGCCGGGCCACCGACCTCCATCACGGACCCGCCTACGAACCGTGGACCGAGTCGATGACCCAGGCCACCATCCGCTACCCGCTCCTGACCCGACGGCTTCGGGAGTGGTCCCTCCTCCGCGCCATCACGCTGGGGCGGCCCTGGCACCAGGACGCCTTGCTCGAGTCATCCGACTGGCTCCAGCGTAAAGCGGCCGCTGCGTCGAACTCCGACGCCCTCGAAATCCTCGCTGAGCGCGGGCGCACCAAGCGGATCCGCAATACCGCGAGAATCACCCTCAAGCAGCAGCGCTCGCGCTGAGCCGCGAGTAAACCGATCCACAGGTCTTGACTATTGCTCCCGTCAGGTCAGGCCACACCGAGCCATCATCGTCGATGAGCAGAAATCCTGCGGCGTGCAGGGAATGCAGCGACTCAATGGCTTCGTCCTCGGTGATGCCCTCGTGAGAGGCCGTATCGGCGGCCATGCCAGAGATCCGTGCCAGTGTCTCCAGGTGGGTGGCCGCGGCTACGGGGATCTGCGTGCCGTAGATGTCCGCGTAACGCAGAAGCGTCCTCATCGTGTCGGCTACGCCGGAGTCAGAACCGAATTGGGCCTCAACCGCATCGACCGGACTGACACCAGCCATGCCCAGCGGCACAGTCAACCGGTCCCACTCGCGGTAGAAGGCACCGGGCGGGTTGAGGTCGTACAGCGACGCCAGCTTGCGCGGACGCGGTGCGCGCTTGGGGCGCGGACCGATGCGCTCAGCGGCCGCAGCGCGGCGCGTGGCCTCCCGAGCCCGCCGCTGTGCGGGGTCATTTCGTTTACGTGCCATGCCTGCGTAACTCCTGCTGAACACTGCCGGTTGCGCTCACACCACACGGATGGCTTACCGACCGCGCCCTGCCGCCGCTTCACCAGTCGGCGGCACCGCCTTCGTGTTCCAGCAGCTGCTCGCCGACCGCTGAACGACGGCGACAACGGAGCAGACGAGGCAAGCCGCACGCGATCCCGGCGTACGGCTGCGCGAGCGGCCCGGCGAGCGGCAGGGAAACCCGGAGTGTGGGCCCATACAGCTTCGCTAACTTGACCTGATGACACCTTCGATCCACTTCTGGTCCAAGGCGCCGCCCCGATCCGGCTGCACGGACGCAACGCCCTAGCGGACCGGGCGGGGCTCGCGCGGTTGATCAACGAAGCCGCGCCCCAGGCTGTGGCTGCCGGACTGCGGCTGCCGCCAGCCGACCTGCCCATGGACGACCAGGGGAAGCCGAGCGCCGACTTCCTCGTGCGTACAGGGATGTTCGTTCCGGTGGACGCATCGGCCACCTGGCGCCCGCTGTCGGAGCGCGGCGTGCAGGCATTTGCCGACGCGCTGAACAACTCCCCCCTGCACCACGCCCTGTTCTGCTGGTGCGCATCGATCGGCGAAGGCGGCATGAATCCCTTCCACCGGTCGGGCTTCAACCGGGCCCGCAAGGTCCGGCTGCTGTGGCAGGGCGGCCCGCACGGAGCGCCGGCCTTCCCGCTGGAGGCCGTGGCCAGGATCGACTTACCGGACGCCTACGGGGCTGCCGTCTCGCACTTGCAGGTCTCCTTGCAAGTCGTCGCGCGCTTCCGGCACACCCTCGGCCGCGCGGCGCCCCTGTCCATCGCCCGCCTGCACGAGCTGGTCGACGCCCTGACGGCCACGCTGGTCGATGACAAGGTCACCGGAGCGCTCGCCGCTCTGGCGGGTGTCGATCCTCTCGTGATGCCCCAGCCGCTCGGCCTGGACCTTCTCAGCAGCACGGATATGGCGGACCTGCTCGCCGGGAACGGACTGACCTCGGTGCCGGACGCTGGCACATCACGAGGGGCCAATCTGCTCGCCGACCCGGGCGTTGACCAGCGCGACCCTGCAGAGCGCCGTGCCCTCATCGACAGTTGGCTCCAGCAGATCAGCCAGGACGCCGGCCTGCTCGGTATGGAGAAGGTCCTGGAACAGCTCCACAGCACCTCCCCTGACCCTCAACCGCGACGTCTTCGCCGCACAGACGCCCTGTAAATGTCCGAGAGGCGGCGGGGCCGGGCAGGGTGTGCCGGCCCGGCGCCCCGCCGCCGGTTCAGCCGATCAGCTTGTGCAGCACGGGAACTTCCAGTGCCAGGATGAAGACCGATGGCACGCACTGGCCTAGCCTTGGCCCAGGTGCGCTTGCCGACCAGGCGCGGCGCCGGGGGAGGGCAAGGGCGCGTGTTCGACAAGTGGCTCAAGCCGCAGGACGTGGAGCAGCCGGACGGGCTGCTGGAGTACCAGCTGCTCGCCGACGGGGGGCTGATCGAGGACGGCGAGCTTGTCGAACGGCTGGGCCATGAGGTGATGCGTAACTACCTGGCTCCCGGCGAGCTCGCCAATGTCTTCGACGACCTGGGTGCGCCGGAGGTTGCGGGCTACTTGCGGAAGAACAAGCTTCCCGCGGACCGCAAGATCCGGCACGGGGACTTCGGGGAGATCGTCACAGGCGCGCTCTACCGCAGGGTGCGCCGGTGGTGCGTCCCAGTCCTGAAGCTGCGCTACAAGCAGACCCCGGCCCAGGCCGTGCAGGGCACGGACGTGCTGGCGTTCCGCTTCCGGCAGGATCCTCCGGCGATCGCCGTGCCGGAGGTGAAGACTCGCGCCTCCCGGGACAACAGGGTGGGGAACGAGGCGTACGACAGCCTGGAGAAGGTTCTGGACAGGCTGGACGAGAGCCTCCACTTCCTCATGGCGCGCTGCGCTGACCGCGGGCAGGTGTTTCTCGCACGCCGGCTCGGCGCGCTGCTGCGCGAGCCAGGGCGGCGCCGGGTGGAGCGGCACATGCTCTTCGTCCACGACGCCAAGTCGTGGAAAGAGGACATCGTGGCCGGGCTCGGCGCGATGGTGACCCAGCGCACCGAGCTGACCGTCGTCAAGATCGACGATCTCAAGGACTTCGTCGGCCGCGTCTACGAGGCGGCGGAGACGGCCCCCGGCAGTAGCGGCAAGGACAACGGAACGGCGGCGGGAACAGCGTGAGGGACGACGACGGGACCGTACGGCGCCTTGGCGACGAGGCACTGTCCACGGGAGAGGCATCCCCGGTTCTGCGCGGCCAGCTGCGCTCCCACGTCCTGGCCGAGCAGATCAGCACCGAAGGGGCAGCCGACTACACCTACGACCCCGATGCCCTGCGCCGAGGCCTCTCCCTTGCCCGGCTCGGGCAACTGGCCCGCACTCCGCGCGAGCGCCGCGCGGACCCAGGGCCCCTGCCGGACATCGCCCAGGCCTACGCCGACCTCGCCGCGCGGGCGAACGAGCCGGAGACACGGATTGAACTGCTGGCGATCTCGGCGACGATGTGGAGCCTGGCTGGCTACCAGGCCAACGCCACCGCCATTGCCCGCACCTTCCAGCAGGAAGTCGGGGAGCTGTTCACCTACGGGGACATGCCCGACACCGACGGGCTGACCGCAGTCGCCCCGCACCGGATCGCCGAGGCCGCCGGCGCGGTCCTGCGCCGCGACATCGACACCGCCGCCCGGCTCGGCGTCGCCGCAGCGAGCGAACTGCCGCGCCTCGGCCGCGCACTCACCGCCGCGCTCGCCGCGGGCCGGGCCGAGCAGGCGGACCTTGCCGTGGTGGCCGCCTACGGCCTGGTCGGCCGCTCGGCACGCTCCCTGGCCACCCTGTGGCGTACCGGCGACCGCGCGGCCGGGCGCGCGGCAGTTAGCGACCTGAAGCAGGCCGCTGCCATCCTCCTCCAGGCCTCCGTCGTAGACACCTGGACCCTGGTCGACTCCCTCGCCCACGCTGTCGAGGACATCGTCGCGACCTCCCCGTGGCTCCTGCTGCGCCGCGCCTCCAGCTGGTCGAGGACCTGGGAGCGCTATATCAAGTCCCTGATCGTCTCCGACCGCCCGCTCACCCAGGTCTGGCCCTCCCAGCGCACCGCCCTGGACGCCGGACTCCTTGACGCCCGGGCCCACAACTTCACGGTCACCATGCCCACCTCCGCGGGCAAGACCCACATCGCCGAGTGGGCCATCCTCCACGCCCTCGCCGACACCGGTGAGGCCGACGACAGCCCCCTCGGGCTGCTTCTGCGCTTCATGGACCCGCCGCTGGCCGTGTACGTGGTGCCCACCCGCGCGCTCGCCGCCCAGGTCGAACGGCACCTCGCCGCCAGCCTCGAACTCGTCGGCCTGCGCGTCTCCTCCCTCTTCGGCGGCGCCGAACACGTCCGCTACGAGAACCACCTCCTGGACTACACTGACGTCCTCGTCGTCACCACCGAGAAACTCGACTTGCTACTGCGCAACACCCCCGAACTCGCCGGCCGGCTGCGCCTGGTCCTCGTCGACGAAGGACACTCCATCGACCGGTCCGTGCGCGGGCTGCGCCTGGAGATGGTCCTCACCCGGATCCGCCGCACCACCCCGCAGGCGCGGATCGTCCTGCTGTCCGCGGTCCTGCCCAACGGCGAAGACATCGCCCGCTGGCTGGAGCCCACCGCCCACGGCACCAACCACGCGAAGATCGACTGGTCGCCCTCCCAGCTACGCACCGGGATCTTCTCCTGGCAGGGGCAGGAGAAGGACGGACAGACCGGCAGCATCCACTACGGCACCGCCCAAGGCAGAGACTTCTTCGTACCCAAGGTGCTCACCCGCCACCTCGTCCGAAAGCGATTGTCCCCGCGCGACGCCAAGGACGTCGCGGCCGCACTGACGCTGCACTTCGAACACCTCGGCCCGGTACTGATATCCACCACCCAGCCCGCCTACGCGCAGGCCACCGCGCGCGCCCTGCAAACGGCACTGAAGAAGACAGACACCCCGGTGCTCGGCGTGCGGAACCAGCGGGATCAACGCCTGGCACTCTCGGAGCGAATCGCCGAGCACCTCGGCGAGGAGCACGAACTCACCGTGATGGTGACCCAGGGCATCGCCTACCACCACGGCACGGTCCCGCAGCCCGTCCGGCACCTGCTGGAGCGCGCCCTACCGCGCCGGCGCACTGCGCGTGCTGTGCGCCACCAGCACCCTCTCCCAGGGCATGAACCTGCCGGTCAAGACTGTGCTGGTGCACAGCACCTGGCGGAACCAAGAGCAGATCGACGTCCGCGAGTTCTGGAACGCAGCCGGGCGCGCCGGCCGAGCCTTCCAGGAGACCGAGGGCCACGTCGTCCTCATCGCCAAGGACGCCGCGGACGCCCGAAAGCTTCAGCGCCGCTACCTCGACAAGGGCAACATCGAACCGGTCCTGTCCACCATCGGCGCGCTCTACCACCGCCTTGCCATCCCGAGACTGGGCGCCCGCCCCGCCTCGGGACAGAACCTGACGGACATCGAACTGCCCGACCCAGAAGAGGAAGAGCTGACCGACTGGGCGCAGGCGCTCGATCTCCAGCTCCTGACGATGCTCGCCGAAGAAGTCGTCGACACCCCCGACCAGCAGCTGCTGGAGGACGCGGCACACGACCTGCTCACTCACACCCTGGGCGGCCACCAGATTGGCGCCCAGGAGTGGTCCCTCAAGCCGCTCGCCCGGTTCACCGCCCGCCGCATCGCCGCTCTCGCCCGACAGCTCCCCGACCCGGCCGCCCGCGCGGCGATCCTGCGCACAGGACTGAGCCTACAAGGCGGCCTCGACGCGATCATCGCCGCCGAGCAGCTCGCGAACACCCTCACCGAGCACCCCGGGCTCTTTGCCTCCGCGACATGGCCGGCACTGCGCGACATCGTCCTGACCGCTGCCACCAAGATTCAGGAACTCCGCCGGAGCGCCACTGCCAAGGACCGGCCGATCGGGGCGGTCGTCCCTCTCGCTGGGGACTGGATTGCCGGCTGGACGCTCCAGGAGATCCACAGCCACTACGAGCTGCTCCTTGACGCCAAGGACATCACCGTCACCTCGGACTACATCGACAAGGTGATCGTCCAAGACCTGGCCTGGGCCGTCTCCTCGATCCTGCAGATCCTGGAGATCCGCCACGGCATCACACCCGAAGGCTCACTCGCCGCCCTGCCGGCCATGCTCAAGTACGGTGTTGACACCGCCCCTGCCTGCTACGCCGCCAGCCTGGGCATCCACCAGCGCAGCGAGGCAATCGACCTGGCCGCACGCTGCCCTGTCCCCGAGCCGTCCTTCTCTGATTTCACCGGCTGGCTCGGCAACCTCACCACCGACGAGATCACCGCCATCACCACCCCCAGCACCGCGTCCCTGCTCATCCGCAGTGCCGAGCGGCGCAGCCCCCGCACCGTCCAGAAGACCATCCTCAGCGGCCGCGGAACATTCACCACCCCCCTACGCGGCGTCCGGCACACCTACAGTGATGGGTACCTCGCCGGCCTGCCCGCGGGAACCGTCCTCGACCTCGTTCGCGATTACGACAACCCGACTGACCCAAACGCCATCCGGGTCGAGCACAACGGCCTCCCTCTCGGCTGGATCGCCAAGGGCACCGCCCGGCCGCTCGCGCTGGCCCTCGACGACCGGCCCGCCCCCTTGGTCACGGCCCTCCTGCACACCGACACCCGGTCCCTCGCTGACACCGCAGGCACCGACCAGCTGGCTGGCTACGATCAGGTCGATCTCACCATCACCATCAGTCCCGGGGCATAGGGTTCGGAGCCGTCACACGCATCACCTTGGCCGCTGGACGCTGTCGCAGACAGAGTGCTGATGTCCGCCCCCGCCACACCGCCGTCCGGCTCTGGGCCCGTGCAGATCACCCTGCACGGGCCCGCTGCTTGTCGCTACGACCACCGCATCCCGATCGCGGACAGCTGCTCCATCCGCTCCGGCGTCAGCGTCGCGGCCCTGCTCCGCTGATTGCCGATCCAGGCACCCAGCTTCAGCTCCCGCGCCTCCTGGTCCTCGCCGACGATCCGTTCGATGTGCTTCCTGGGGACCTGAAGGTGCCCCTCACGCTCGTAGTACTGCCGGGCGGCCTCGTAGTTGATCGCCCATTTGTCGGCCTGAGTGCGGCGCGGCTTCGGCTTCTCGTCCTCGGCTGCGGGCTCGATCCCGAGGATGTGCTCGCACATCCACTGCTGGACGGTGGTGAGGTTGTCCCAGCCGAGCCGGACCGAGCGCACCCACCGCCCGAGGTCCTCGCCCTGGTGCACGACGTCGCCCGGCGACGTGGGCAGCGGGCGGCCGGCCTCCAGGTGGAGCCGGACGAGGTGGAAGGCCCGCTGCCACGTCACCGGCCAGCTCGGGCACCACGACGGGTCGATGTCCTCGAGCTGCTCGCGCCGCTCGTCCGACAGCGCGCCGGCCGACGACCCCGCGGGCAGGCCCTCGGCACGCCGCTGCTCGACCTCCTGCGCCTTGCGGGCGGCGGCCCGCGCGTTCTTCAGCCAGATCCCCACCCGGTAGCCCTGGAAGGTGGCGTCCAGCGGCGCCAGCAGGTGCCCGTGCTCCTTGGCCCACCCGCGTGCCGCCGCGAGACCTTCCTCCCACGCGACGTCGAAGTGCGACCAGACCATGCCCAGCTTCTCCAGCTGGGCGACGCGGTCCTCGTCCATGTCACCGCGGGCGTAGAAACGCCGGTTGTCGGCGATCCACTGCCCCAGCGGGAATCCGGCGAGCGAGGCCGGCCACCCCTCGGACTCCACCGCCTGGTCCTTCCCGCCGGGCACCCGGTAGGTGAAGGGCGCCTTGAGGTCGCCGCGGGTGCGGGCGTAGATGACGGCCGCCTCCACGCCGCGCCGCCAGTGTTCGTGCTCGGGGTTCAGGACCCGCAGGTTGATGAACGCGGCCAGCTGCCCCGGGTCGCGCGGGGTGGAGAACTTCAGCAGCTTCCGCGCGGCCGCCGACGGCCCGCCGGACCCGTTCCCCTCGCCCAGGCTTTCCTGGTCTTGCTCGGCTTTCGAGGCGGGCTTGTAGGCGCTCGGGGCCTGCTGCTCGGCGAGCTGCTCCACTACCCGGGCGTCGTGCGCCCTGAGTGCCTCCAGCAGCTTGGCCAGCCCGCCGAACGCCCTGCTCGTGAGCATGTTGTCTGCCGTCTCGCCCGGCCCGAGCAGGACGGGCACGACGAGCGAGGCGACCTTGCCCTCACCGGGCTGCATGCGCAGCGCGCGGCCGACGGCTTGGACGAGGTCGGGCATGGAGCCGCGCACGTCGGCCCAGTACACGGAGTCACAGTTTTTGGTATCAACCCCCTCGCCCAGGACCTTCACCGAGCACAGGAAGCACTTCTCCACCACGGTGCCGTCCGTGGCAATCCCGGCCGCGAACTCGCCCAGCAGACGCCGCCGGTGGAGCGGCTTGTGATCCCCGCACAGCCAGTCCGCCCAGATCGCCTTGGGGTACAGCTCAGGGTCGCTGGCGTACAGCTGCGCGGCGACGTCGGGGAGGCCGGCCGCGAAGGCTTCGGCCTCCTTCACCATGTGGTGGAAGACCAGCGTGCGGCGGAAGCCCTCCTCAGCGGACGCTTTCACCAGGGCGGTCTGCAGTGCGGCGAGTCGTGCCCCGCGGACCTCTGCCGAGCGGCCCTCCGCGCCCAGGAGCTGTGCGGCCTGGAGCGCGGTGTCGGTGACGTCCACGCATACGACCTGGTAGGGGGCACAGATTCCCCTGTCGATGGCCTCCGAGAGCGTCAAAGTGAACGCCCTGCTGCCGAAGGGGCTCTCGGGGTCGTCTTCCATGCTCGCGACCAGCTCGCCGGGGGCGCCGGCCTCGTCCTCGTCCCCGAGCTGCCACAGCCGGGGCGTGGCCGTCATGTACAGACGGCGCAGGGACGGGATCTTCTGGTTGTCGTGCACGACCGCCCACGGCTTCCCGATCCGGCCCGAAACCCGGTGGGCCTCGTCCACGACGATCAGGTCCCAAGCCGACAAACCCGCAGCGTGCAAGTCTGTAGGGGAGTGTCAGTTGAGAATCGTCATTTGAGCGTCAGTGGTATGGGCCCGGTGACCTGGCGGTTGGCGCTGACGGATGGTGCTCATCTGGTGCTGACATGAGTGACGAACGGCCATGTCATTCTTGTGCAGACTGCTATAGCGGGTGGCGAGTTTGCGCTGGTCAGAGGCGTCCGATCGGGAGAGGCCATCTGTCCCCGCGGGCCTGTCACTTGTGCGCGCGGATGGTGTGGTGGTCGGCGGCCCAGGGGTATGCCGAGGAGGTCGCACGGCCAGGCCGGTTCGCGACGGGCTTCGATGTCTTCGTCGGCTGGGCAGGCCGCCTGTGCGGTCACTCCGGGAAGGTCACTGCGTGTTCCAGCCAGCCAACCGCCTTCAGGTCCCGGGCTAGCCAGCTGTAGGCGAGGTTGGTGGCCTGACGTTCCAGCCCTGTCGACAACTCCTCGTGATGCACTGCTGGGCGATGGAACACCCCTCTCTGTCAGCCTTGGGTGAGACGTCCCGCTTCGGCGGGTTAGCCTGAGAGGGCACGACAGGAGAACCACCCCCTCATGACCAGCAGCAAGTCCGCCGGATCCGACCCGGCTCCCCGGCCGAAGCGCCGCACTTTCAGCCCGGAGTACAAGCTGCGGATCGTGGCCGAGTACGACGCCGCCCCGCAGAACGAGAAGGGCGCGGTCCTGCGCCGCGAGCGGCTGTACCACTCGCATGTGAAGGAGTGGCGGGCCGCGCGGGATGCCGGGGCTCTGGAGAAGCTGGTCGACCAGCGTACCGGCCCGGCGAGGCCGAAGAAGTCTGCTGCCGAGGCGGAGAACGAGAAACTGCGCCGCCAGGTGGAGCGTCTGGAGAAGGAACTGGCGCGGAACAAGGCCGCGCTGGAGGTTATGGGAAAAGCTTCCGCGCTCTTGGAAATGATCTCCGAGGGCGCGGACTGAACGCTGCCGTCACCCCGGTGGCCGATGACGCGTTCACCGGCGTCGAGGGCGTGCTGGGTGTGACTGCGGCGTGCCGGCTGACCGGCCGCTCGCGGGCCACCCACTACCGCCGGCTGCGTCCGGCGCCACCACGCCGGCCCCGCAAGCCGCAGGTCCAGCCCTCGGCCCTGACGGCCGAAGAACGGTCTGCGGTAATGGAGTTGATGAACAGCGACGAGTACGCCGAACTGGCGCCCGCGCAGATCTGGGCCCGCGAGCTGGATGCCGGGCGCTACCACTGCTCGGTCTCCACGATGTACCGGATCCTGCGCGAGAAGGGCCAGTCCGGCGAGCGCCGAAGACAGGCCACCCACCCCGCCCAGGCGGTGCCCGAGCTGGTGGCCACCGCCCCGTCGCAGGTGTTCACCTGGGACATCACCAAGGCGGCCGGACCGGCAAAGGGCATCTGGTATCACGCCTACGTCATCATCGACATCTTCAGCCGCTACATCGTCGGCCACACCGTCGAGGCCGCTGAATCGGCCGAACGGGCCGAGGAGTTGATCCGCGAGACCATCGTCCGCAACGGGATCGTGCCCGAGACCGTGCACGCCGACCGCGGCACCTCGATGACGAGCAAGAAGGTCTCCCAGCTGCTGATCGACCTCGGGGTGACAAGGTCGCACTCGCGGCCGAAGGTCTCCAACGACAACCCCTACAGCGAGGCCCAGTTCAAGACCACGAAGTACATGTCGGACTATCCCGAACGGTTCGACTCGCTGGCCCACGCCCGCGAATGGTTCGACGCCTTCATCGCGTACTACAACCACGAGCACCGGCACTCGGGCATCGGCTGGCACACACCCGCCTCCGTCCACTTCGGGACCGCCGAGGAGGTCCGCGACCAGCGCGCGGTCACCCTCGCCGAGGCATACGCCCGCCACCCCGAACGCTTCGGCCGCCGCCCCCGACCACCCGAGATACCCCAGACGGCCTGGATCAACGACCCGTCCAAGCGCCGCGAACCCGCACCACAAACCTCATAGCATCACGACCGTCTCACTGGACTTGAAATCTTCCGCACCGAGGCGTGGTCCTCTTGCAGACTGCTCCACAGGGAGCTGGGGATGTTCGGCTCCTCGGCGAGGTCGAACTCCACTGCTGGCGCATCCTGCATACGAGATCCGGCATTAGTGCGCAGGGTGTAGGCAACGTTGGCGCTGTAGGCCTTGGTGTTACCTGGCTCCGGCATGATCACTAGGCCGTCGGCGCGGACCGGGAAGATGCTGTACAGGCCGAGCGCGGCCCCGAACCGGGGAAAGTTGTGCTGCACCAGGTCGCGGTAGCCGGCGAGGGCGTCGCGTACGACGTCCTGGGTGATGGATCGGGTCAGTTCGGGGGAGTAGGTCTGCCAGAGGTAGCGGCCTTCCCCTGGGCGGTCGGCGGGCGGGCGCGGATCGGTGAGCTTGTCCTCAGGCAGGTGCTGCAACTGGGCGTGGAGCCAGCGGACGTCGGCGGAGTCCACGGTGTATCTGCCCCACTGCCACCGCGACCATCGCGTTGTCTCGACATGCGCCATCAGCGCATCCACCTCCGGCCGGAGGTCCTCCAAGGAGATCTCCCGGCCGAGTCTGCCAGGCCGCCCCTTCCCCATGATCTGCTGAGCGAGGAACCATGCCCGTTCGGCCGCCAGGGGAGAGGCGGCGTCGACCGGGAGGGTGCGGTTCTTCACCCGGCGTGCCAACGGCTCACGCAGCCGGTTGCGGGACCATACCCAGCGAGTCAGGGGTGCGTCGGAGACGGCGAAGCTTTGGCGGTCATGGAATTGCGCCATGGGGAAGGACTGCCAGGGGTGGATGTCTGGCCGGACGACGAGATCGGCGTCCAGGACTCCCTCACGGGCCTGCGCGACGGTCATCCACCTGTCCTCCTGATCCATGAGTACACCCCACGGCGCGAGCGCGCCCTGATCATGCGGCGCCAACAACTTCCCCAGCTCGCCCAGCCCTTCAAGCCACGAGAGCGTCGCCTCACGCAGCCGGCCCCCTATCGCGAGAGCCGGCTCGGGGTCTTCGTCGCAGGCTCCGGCCGATCCGCCCGCCGGTCCGTTCGTGGAAGCCGGCGGCAGCGGGCCGGTGTCGTGATCAGATGTGGTCTCGTCAAGGACCCAGGATGCGGCTGCCGGGTTGGTGCAGGCCAGGCGGCTCAGGAACTCCTCCGCGTGGCCACTTGTCGCGGTCTCCACGGCGAACGCGATCGCGTATCGCCAGCGCGGGAAGTGTTCGGCTCCCGCAGCGGTTTCGAGCTGTGCCTCCTCGTCTTGCAGGGCCTGCGCGGCGAAGTGCTGCTCGAACAGGGGGAGAGCAAAGCGCAGCAGTCCGTCGTCGTGGACGACGAGCCCGGTCGCTTCCAGTTCCCAGATCACGTGCTGGCGGGCGAAAGCGCTCGCTGACACAGGGCTTTGCTGGTCCAGGATGCTGGCGGCGAGTCGGGGCAGGCTTGTCCATACCTCCGGTGAGGCTTCGGGGTGTTCGCGCTGGAGGATGGCGCGGGCGAGTCCTGACAGCAGTTCACGCGTGGAGACCTGCGTGTCGCCGCCGGCTCGCAGACGGCTGGCGAGGGCGTGGACTTGCAGGGGACTGGTCAGCAGCTGCTGCATCTCGTGCGTGTCCAAGCCGGGCACGTAGTCCTCGTTCAGCACGGTGTGCAGCAGGTCCCAGCCCCGCTGTACCGGCCATGCCGGCACGTCGAGGCGTTCTGCCGCATCCACGTTGCCCGCGCCCGGGCGGGTGGTCGCCAGGATGTGTACCTGGGGCCAGGTTGCCACGAGTCGGCGCGCGTCGGTGAGGAGTTGGTCGGCCCTTTTCGGGCTCACCGCGTCGAGGTTGTCCAGGACGATCCGGCAGTCGCGCACCGGATCGGCTCCCAGTGCCTCCTGCACGGTCCCGGCCAGCGTGGCTGCGACCTCCCGTGCCTCCAGCCACACAGGGATTTCGACCTGCGGATCCGTCCAGGCCTGGGTCAGTCCCTCGCTCCACCAGCGTTCCGCCTCCTCGCTCTTGCCGGCCCCCATGGGGGCTACCAGGACACGCAGCGCGCCAGCAGGCACCCCTACCACCGGATCGGCTTGCTCTGTCCTCCACTCCAGCGCTGCCTCTACTCGGTCGGCGGGGGTAGCGCGCAGGCGGACGACGGTGCGGGCACGGCTGCTGTTCGATGCCAGGGCCAGCGCCTCGGCGCGTGAGCGTGAGCGTGAGCGTGCCGAGAACGGCAGCAGAGCCGTCAGCCGCTCCAGGAGGTCGTCCGTGCCGAAGGACGCGGCGGCGACCTCGGCTGCTTCGGTGTCGCTCAGAGTCCGAGCCACAGCCTGGGAGTGCGTCTGGATCTGCTTCCTTTTCCAGGTGCGAAGGCGATCCGCCGGATAGTGCTCCGGCGTGGCGTCGATCTCGAAGGCATGCCGTCCGCACAGCGGGATGAGGTTGTTGAAGCTGCGGTTGTCTTCCTCGCTCATCTCGGGATCCCACCGAGGTCCGCCTTCGCTGCGGGCATGGATGTGCGCGACCTGGCTGTTGAGGACGCGCTGGCCGGTGGCCGGGTTCTCCCGGTACAGCGGCTCCCCGCAGTCGGGGCAACCACAGGTCAGTGCGGTGGCATACAGCTCCTTGAAGGTGCTCTCCGTGGGAGTGGCATGCCGGCGGGGAACACGGCCGGCAGACGGGACGTCGGAACCCATGTGCACAGTGTGACGGGCCCGCCGCCACCCGCGCAGACAGAACGCGCCGCGCTGCATCCGGCTTTACCTCAGGCTGATCCGGTCAGGATCTGGGCCGTGGCCCTCCCGGCTGGCTTCGTGGGCAGCGACGTCGGGCTCATGATCGAGCCACTGCTGGCACACAGTCCAGTGGATACGAGGACTGCCCGCGTTGCGGAGGAAGACATCGGCGACGAGGTCCCGCGAGCAGGACCTCGTGCCATGGGCACTGCATACATGGTCAGCGCGCTGCGGCTGCGGCCTGCTCCACCGGACGATCTGCACGATCCGTGACTTCATGCCTCGCACCGTAGCCGGGAGCGGCCACAGGAACAGGGTCGGATACACAACCCGCCCGTGCCAGGGCCGTCACGGACCGGTCGGGGGGTCCTTGTAGGCCGCTTCGATCGCGCCGGCATTGATCAGTGCGATCCGCAGCTGTTCATGTTCGGATGTGCCGTCCGCCGTGCTCTGGGCGAAGAGCCGGGCCGCATGCCCCTCAATCTCCCGCTGGTGGAACAGGTCCACTTGGGTGCCGAGCAGCGCTGCGGCAATACGCAGGGCATCAGCGGAGTCGGGGTGCCGGCCTGCGCGTTCAGCGACCTGGTAGGGCGCCTCCAGCGCCGGCTGCAGGGCCACGGTAAGGGCGGTCAACTCCAGCCAGGTGCGGTCGTCGAGACGGTCGGCATAGGCAAACCGCCCCGCCCCGGTGAGAGCAGCGGGCTCCAGCTGCGCATCGAGGGCACTCCGCCACAGCGCCGCGGCGCGTTCGGGCCACGGGCTTGTTTCTTCGCATTGGATCAGGGCTCCGGCGCTGCGGCACAGCACCTCGGACACGGCCTGGGGGCCGCCGTCCTGCGCGGCGAGTTCTGTCAGCAGTACGGTGGCCGGGCCCAGGGCCTCGGAGCCGTTGAGGAACGCCAGGATGATCTTGTCGATGGCGGGGATGCCGTCCGGGCCGGCCGCCGTTTGCAACAGGGCCGTGCGGTCCAGGCGTGCCAGGACGCCGGTGTGCGGGCGCCCGTGCCGCAGCCAGGTCGCGGCCAGTCGCCACGGGGCGTCAAGGGAGTAGAGCCGGTCGGCGTGCTCCTCGGCCCATGCCGCGTCGACATGCGTCAGTTGGCCGAGGCAGAAGCCGATCACCGCCAGGGCCTGGTCGTCGGGCTCGTCCTCCAGCAGCCGGGTCAGTAGCGTGCGGACCGGGTCGGCCAGGGTCTGGCCGGTGCGGTGAGCTTGCTTGACCGCCCGGGCGATCAGCGACAGCAGCCCTGCCCCGCCCGGCTGGTCGATGGCCGTCAGCAGCGGCTGCCGGGTGTCGGCGCGAGGCTGCGTCCAGTCGGTGACCAGGCCCTCCATCCACGCGACGGCACTGGCTTCCTCCCCTGATGCGGTGTCCAGCAGCAGATCGCTCTCCCACGCCCGGTGCAGCAGGTTGCAGATCACCCGCTGCAACTGCTCCGTGCCCGGGCCGTCTTGCCCGGCTGCCGGGCGGGCGGCGAAGGCGGCCAAGGCGATCGGAGCGAGCTCGCCGTCTGCGAGTTTTCCTTCACGGGCGGCCCGGTGCAGGGAGTTGAAGTAGGCGGCCAGCACGGTCGGGGCGCTGGCCGCAGCCGCCGCCACACCGTCCGGGTCGCGGGCCCACAGTGGCGGATCCTGGGCCACGAGGTCACTGATCAGACCGGCGCGAGCACCCTCGGCGTCGACGTCGGTGCGCTTGACGGGCGCGGCGACCAGCTGGCCGACCGCGGCGGCGGGCCCATCCTCTGCCGCCCGGGCAGCGAACACGTCCGCAGACAGCCCGCCGTGGCTCTCGACCCACGACGTGACCTGAAAGCGCGGAACGGGACGCGCCGGTGCGGCCCGCCCCGTCAAAGCGGTGAGCATCTCCAGCAGCGGCCGCCACGGCTCAAGTACCTGCGGGGCCAGGACCGAAGACAGCGCCCAGACGGTGTCCCAGGCATTCGGCAGCGGCTCGGACGCCGTCTCGTAAGCCTCCCTCCAGGCGGAGACCTCCTGAGCGGACGGTGCCTCCCCCAGACTCTGGACCAGCACCTCGTGCAAACCGCCACGGTGCTCGTCCGGGCAGGCGTCCTCGAGCAGGGCAAGGAAGTCCGCGACATCCGCGCGCGGGGATCCAGCAGCCGCCAGCCGACCCGCCAGCGGCAGGGCCTGGTCCCACCAGGTGGCGGACGACTCCGCATCGGCCCGGTCGTCGTCGTAGTTCTCCAGAAGGACGACCGCGCGCAGCCGGTCGGCCGCGGCGCCGGCCGGCAATTTGTTGTCCAGCACCCGCCACCGCTCGGACAGCGGGACGCCCAGCCGTGCGTCCTGCCGGGCCAGGTCGAGCACGGCACGCATCAGTGTGAACAGCACGTCGCGCGGCGGATCAGCGAGGGAAATCTCCCGCAGGTCGTTGACCAGGCTGGTCTGCCACGCATCGACCTCCGCCAGAGGCGCGGCGAGCACAGACGCCAGCACAGACCGGGTGATCACCCCCAACCGGTCCCCAGCCGGGCGCAGTTGTCCCTCCGGGTGGGCCGTCTGCACCAGGGCATGCGCCAGCTGCGCCGCCTCCCAGGACTCGTCGGTGCCGAAGGACGATGTGCGCAGCACCTCTTCGACGACGCGGACCCACTGCCCGCTACGGTCGGACATCGGGACGTCCCGGGCCCAGTAACTGATGCGCAGCAGCACATGGCGGTCCTCGTGCGTCCTTGCAATCTGCTGCAGCAGCGCACACGCCGTCATGCCCGCCTGGGCTACCAGGCTCACCGCCATACCGGTCGCGCCGCCACCACGCGCCTCGATCGCGGCGAGATGCTGCTGCACCCACGCGCACACCTGTGGTGCCTCGGCATCCAGCAGCCGCCGCAGATAGGGCAGGGCCGGCCAGCGAGAAGCCTCCGGCAGCAGCCGGTCCAGCGGCAGCAGGCCAAGCCAGCGCCGGCTCACCGCCGCGCGGAAGAAGTAGCCGCCGGCGCGCGGATCCGACATCGACGCGATCTCAGCGGCATCCTCCGGCGAGGGCTGCTCACTGAGCGCCAGCTGCCGCAACCGTTCGGCACGCTCGGGCAGCCCCAGGAAGAGCTGCTCGAAGGAGGCCACCACCCCCTCGAACCGCTCGCGGGACTCCTCTGGTGTGGCACCCGAACCGTGCAGGACACCAGAAGTGTCCCGATAGAAACGGGTCCAGGAGTTGCGCACGGCCTCCACCTCGGCCAGGCCCATCTCCTGGCGCGTCAGTTCCTGCACCAGGTGCCCGATCTGGCGGATGCGCCGCCCACCCGGATTGGCCTCCTCTGCCCGCAGCGCATCTACCGCGGCAGCGAGCTCGTCCAACAGCCATTCCGAGACCTGGTCGTGGGCGCGCCATGCCTCGACGGTGGACTTGGCGGTATCCGTGACCGCGCCCCTCGCTGCCTCGATGCCCTCGATGTCCCTCGGCGCCAGGTTGAGGATGCTGTCGATCGCTCCCCGGCAGCAGGACTGCGAGACCTCGTACGGTGCGTGCCACCGGCCGGGATCGGACAGGACCGCCGCCGCATCCCGCAGGAGGTTCAACGCCCGCTCACCGTGGGGCCCTTGAGCGGTCAACGCCGTGGACAGTTCAGCAGAGACAGCGAAGCCGGTCTGGCCGGCGTCGCCGCCCGGGGAGTCGTTCGCGACAGTCACCCTGTCACCGTAGCGGCCCTGCGACCACGGCAACGGCCTCGCATCCGGGCGGGCGGAATGGAGCAGCCCTCGGACCCCGCCGAGTGATGTCGTCGCCGGTCACGCCACGCTGAGCGCGGTGGGGTGGGTGTTGATCCACGATAGGCCGCCGAGGTCGAGTTGGTGGCGGGCACGGGTGACGGCGACGTAGGCGAGGCGGGCGTCGGTGTCGTTGACGGGTTCCGGAACGGGGCGGCCTTGGGCGTCGTGTTGGTCGGTGTCCTTGGGCGGGGGAAGTCGTCGCCGATTTTGACGGTGAGCCATTCGCGGCCTTTGGCGGTGTGGGCCGTGGAGACGGTCACGTCGGCCTGCTGTTCGTCGGTGAGCTGGTCGACGGCGGCGAGGATGGCGTCGGGGCCGTGGGTGTCGATGATGTCGGCGAAGGGTTGGACGTCGCGGCCGGCGGGGTCGTGTGCGGCGTAGTCCTGTAGTTCGCCCCAGGAGTTGAAGAGGACGAGTTCGGGGTGTGAGGTGCGGCGGCCGCCTTTGAGGTCGCGGGCGGCGAGAGCCAGTGCGGCCAACTGCTGCTTTCCCCGGGTGAGGGCGACACGGTGGCCGGCCGACAGCAGTCGCATGACTTCGGCCATGGCGCCGATGTTGGTGCGGCACAGCACCGCATCGGGGCAGTCGAGATCGCCGACTTCGGTGGGGATGGTCTCCGTGCCGGTCAGGCGGATGGGGGCGTCGGCCAGAGTGAGCCACCGGTTGGCCTCTTCGGCGATCAGCGGGCCGAAGTGGAAGGAGCGGGTCAGGGTGAGAGCCGTGGCGTCGAAGCCGGTCATCACGTCCTCGCCGTGCCAGCCGTAGATGGCCTGGGCGGAGTCGCCGACCATGACGAGCTGGGCGTGGCTGCGCTGGGCGTTGAAGACCTCCTCAAGGACGGGGTTGGCGTCCTGGGCTTCGTCGAGGAAGAGGAAGTCGGCTTCGAGTCTCGGCTCGGTCAGGGCCCACATTTTCAGGTAGTGGTCGTGTTCGAAGCGGACCGCACCGCGGTCAGGGCTGTGCAGCCGCAGAAGTTCGCTGGGTCGGTCGTTGTGGCGCTGAGAAGCGCGGTGCCCTTAACGGCTCAGGCCCTGACGGCATGCTCTTCGTGATCGGCTGGCACTGTTCAACCTTGCCGAATCGACGGATGAGCCAGCGCCAGCCGGGGTACGGTGTTGTCCAGTCAGGCCCGGGCCATCGTTCGCAGCTATGGCACCAGCCGACCCCATCAACTTCCTTTCCACCGCCCGGGGATGCGCTCGTACCGCGTCAACCAGCGGGTATCCCATTTCCGTGCCCGGCACGCCCGCCGTTCGGGCCGTGCACGGACATGCCATGTGGAGACTTCGCTATGACCGCATTGCCCCGTACAGCCCAGGCCGTCGACTTCCTGTGCGAGCACACCCCCAGCAAGAGCCGCGTGATGGCCCTGCTTGACCACGACCACGGCCCCCGTTCCCTGGCCGCGGTCCTGACCTGCAAGGAACCCGACCACGCGCACGAGGCTGTCGACATCCTGCGCCGTGTCCTGGCCAGGCGCGAGGCCACGTGCGCCGACGACGAACTGCGGGCATTGACCGCCGTCATGCCCGACGCGCCGGCCGGCTCGCTGCGCCAGGCCGTCACCCACGCCGCGACCGGCACCTGGCCGACCGGCCCTGGAGTGCTCTACGAAGTCGTCGAACCCGAAGACCTCGAATCCGACGGTGCGCAGGATGCCGCGCCCGTGCCGTTCGAGCCGTCCAGCCACCCGCGGCTCAAAGACCTGCCGGGGAAGGTCGTGCGGATCGCCCGCCTGTATGAGTTCCATGTCACCGACGAGGACGCCCTGATCCGGGCCGCCACCGATCGCGGATGGGAGCCTTTGCCGGCAACCGACCTGGGAGACGACGACCCGCGTGACCTCGTCGGCGCCGTCATGACGCTCACCGACGATCTGAATGTCCCCGGCGCACAGACCCTGGAGGACCAGAGCGTCGCCGAAGTCCTCAGCCCCGAGGACGGGGACGAACTCGCCGACTGGAACCCGTCCCCGGTGGCGATCCGGTTCCACCACGGATGGCGGCTGCGCTACGAGCGCAGCCGCCCCGCTGCCAAGACGCCGACACCGAACTTCGCGGCGCTGTTCCCAATCCGCGAGTGCGACTGCGCCGGCGAGTCGGAAGACTGCGAGAGCTGCGGATGGCAGCTGACCCCTCGCACTGCTGCCCTGCTGAGCACAGCCCTGTCCGTCCTCGCAGACCAGGCCTTCGACGACGCCGCGCGGCTGGGCGATCAGTACCTGCCGGACACTCACTCCACCGGCTGGGCCGTCTTCGACCGTCTCCCCCCGCTGACCCGGTCCGCTGATCACCGCTGGCGTCGGCGGATGGCCAGGGCCTTCGACGACCTCGCTGACGACCTGAACAAGGGTCGCTGGCCCGAACCCACCTGCACCGCCGAGGAAATAGCCCTCCACCTGGCCATCGAGGACGCCCCCACCTACCTTGAGGACCGGCTCGCGGACGATGAACACCACACCCTGCCCCGGCACGAGGACGACTACAGCTGGGATGGCTGCTCCGACCTCCTCTTCCAAGACCACGACGTATTGATGCTCTTTGACGCCTCCCTTGCCGGGATCGAGGAGCCCGGCAACCCGGCGAACCAGCGCCTGGGAGCGGGGGACCTGCGTGTGGACTCCTGGTTTGAGCCCTTCGACAACGGTGTGGCCCGCAACCCGCAACGAGGCTTTCGCCGATAGCAGACCCGCAGTTTTCTCCGGCCTCCAGCCCGTTTCCAGCCCCGCCGCAGCCGGCCGCACCGGTCCTGTCGCGGTGGCATGCCGCCACCGGTGGCCGCGCGCATGCATCGCTTCCGTGGGTCATCCGGTGGCGTCGTCGCTGTCCCAGTCGATGGTGCGCCGGTATTCGGGGTGGTTTTTGTCCATCTGGATGGCGGCGTGGATGGGCAGGGGGTGGCGGGTGCGGTGTTCCCAGGCCAGGGCGTGGTTGCACAGCCTCGCGGCGGTCAGGGCGTAGGGGAGGGCTTTCGCGTTGTCGGGGTGGTGGATGACAGCGATCTCGGTCGCGGTGAGGTTGAACCAGGTCTCGGCCTGCTGCTCCTTGTCGTCGCACGCCCAGCGCCCCTGCGTGCGGCCTGACTTGGCCGAGGGGGTCTTGCCGTCCATCTGGTGCGGGCGGCGGCTCATGAGGAACGTTGTGGCGGTGGCGTCGAGTTGGAACAGTGCGTTGCTGGTCTTGTCGCCGTCGCTGACGTTGCCGTCCTCGTCGATCTCGTGGAAGAGCGCAGGCAGCGGGATGCTCGGGTCGGCGCTGGAGGTGGTGCGGATGACCGCTTGCGGCCGGTGCTCGGGAGCGAGGGTGGCGCCGGGCAGTGCCGGCCTGCCGTTGGCCAGACCGTCGTTGTCGGGGAGCAGGTCGGCGTTCTTGTTCGCCAGCAGCGGCCAGACGGGCCGGGTGGAGTCTCCTGAGACGTAGAGGACGTAGCCGCACTCGAGGTGCCGGCTCAGCTCGTACAGGGCGTGGTCGATGCGGCGGGGCAGGGTGTCGTCGCCGCGGCTGCCCTCGGGGATGGGGTGGCTGCGCGACAGCGCCTGAGCGCGGGCGTAGTTGAACCAGCCGCCGCTGCCGCCTCGATGGGCGGGCAGGTAGGCCAGCGCCTTCCAGTGCCCGCCGACCGGCACGAACGCGGTGAGGATCCACATGAGCTTGGGTTCCTCGGTGCGGTTGACGTGCCTGTCGCCGAGCTGGGCGCGCATGTGCAGGCCGAGGTGGGCGACGCGGTCCTTGAGGCCGCCTCCGGTGGAGATCGCGCGGGTCAGGCGGGGGTGGACCAGGCCGGCGGAGCGCAGCATGTCGCCGATGGCGTGGTGGCCGGGGAAGTCCGCGGCCAGTTCCATGCCGAGGGCCTCCAGCGGGGATGCGGCCTCGCGCTCCTTCTTCTTCGAGCGCCGCTTTCTGGTTTCGGGGGTGAGGAACTGGGCGAGTACGCCGTGACGGGCCAGATGCCGGGAGACCTCCGGCTTGGCATCCAGTGCGTAGGGGTCGACGGCGCCTTCCTCCTCGCGGCGCGCGGCGCGTCGCCGGCGGCCCCACTCCTTGGCGTCGTACTCGGTCTCGGCCAGGGCCACGACCCCGGTGTCCTCGGCTTCGAGACCGGGCAGGGCGTCAGTGAGCTCACCGCGACGGTCATGGTGCTCGCTGTGGCACAGCAGCTGAGGGGCCCGGTGCAGCAGCACCTCGGTGTGGCAGCCGAGTTGAACGATCTCGTCGTCGGGCATGCCGTCTGCGAGGTCGGGCCGGCCGAAGTGGTAGGCCAGCAGACGCTGCATGCGGGTGCGCATCTCCTGGTGCTGGTACAGGGCCAGGACGCGCAGCTTCGAGCAGCCCGCGGCGGCCATGATGTCCTTGAGATCGGTGTCGTCGAGCAGCGTGGCGTCCCGGCCGTACTCGGTCTTGCGGGGAGCCACCGAGAGGACCTTGGCGACCTGGGTGCCGCTGACGAGGTCCTGGCCGGTGACGGCGGACAAGTGCTCGGCGAGGGCGGTGACGGTGTGCAGGCCGACGCCCTTGCCGAGAGGGAACGATTTTGAGAAGGGGATGAGCGCACGGAAGTCGCCGGGTTCGCCGGACAGATCCATGGCGCTGACGGGCAGGAACTCGGTGTCCTTGGGGCCGCGGGGGAATACCGGCTCGTCCATCAGCCGCACCCACGCGTCGAGAGCCAGACGGCTGGTGTGCTCGAGGTGGGTGTACTTGCCTTTGCCGCCCAGGTTCAGGCAGAGCAGCGGGCGGCTGGGGGAACGAGGCGCCCACCACGCGGTGCGAGCGCTGTTGATCTGATTGCTCAGCCGGGAAACCCGAGGCGTCATGACCACCAGCGGTACAGGAAGCGAGTGCAGCGACTTCATCGCTACCTCCACCCGCAGCGCGGCGTAGTGCCGCCGGATCTTCCACTCCTCCGGCTCCTGGGCCTCCTCGGCATCCCTCTCGAGGCTGTCGTTCTTCTTGTCCTTGGCGGGGCGGGCGTCGAGCCAGTTGTTCGACCACAGGTGCTCGGCGTCCCAGACCATGACGTTGTTCTCGGTGTCCGGGCGCAGCGCGATGGTGCGGCCGTCGACCGCTAGGCCGGTCCCGGCCACCACCGAGGCAAGGTTCCAGCCGGCCGCGTCCCACACCCAGCCGTCCGCGTCCACGGCGTGCGGGCCGAGGCGTACGTGGTCCCACACCGCCACCTCTTCGGGCTCCACCGAGGCGAACAGATCGGCGAGGTCACTGTTGTACGCCAGAGAGATCTCGTCTGCCGGTGTCTGCAGCAGGGCTTGCTCCCACAAGGCCACCGCGGCCCGCAGATGCGCCGGTGACAGCCTCTGGGACAGGGCGAGGAACTGGGGCGGCTTGCTCTTGCTGGTCGGGTTGAGTGTTGCGCTGGTGGCACCGCTGGCGCGCAGCACCATCAGCAGTCCGGCATAGGGCAGGTTGGCCTGCGACCCGGTCTTGCCGCGGTAGACGGCACGCAGCCTCTTCCACTCGTGCTCGATCTTGTCCGGGAAGCGGTACAGCCACACGGTGCCCATCAGCGAACTGGTCAACGGCGCGGCCAGCATGGACATGCGGGTGTCATTCGACGGCATTACTGGGGTCCTTGAGCATCCGGGGTCGGGGCGGGGATGAGAGTGACGGGGTTGGGCAGCAGGTCCTCGCTGTGGGCGAGGTCGAGCCAGGCGGTGAGGGTGGAGCCGTAGACGCGGCGCAGGATGTCCTGCTCGTCCTCATCGAGCTGGCCGTAGTAGGAGCGCAGTAGCCGGGGGAAGTCGCAGCCCAACTGCTGGTTGAAGAAGGCGTGGTCGACCAGGTAGAGCTCGACGGGGGTGCCGCCGCGGCGTGCGCGCCCGGCCAGCTGGATGAGTTCGACGAGGATGCCCGCCAGGATCTCGGTCTTGAGGAACTTCGGCATGCGGGAGAACCGCGGGTCGGTGCGCAGCAGCAGCTCCCGCTGGCGGACGGCGGCGGTGCGCTGGGAGGCGAGCATGCCGGCGGGGTCGGCGCTGACGGTGCCGGAGGCGATGCCGCAGGCGTTGATGCTCGCGTACATGACGGCCGGCTCGTGCAGGTGCGTGAGGGGGCGCACGCCCACCCACACGGAGGCGAGCGCTGAGCGGTCGGTGTGGGGGATGAGGATGTTCAGGCCGCGGGAGACCACCGACAGCGGTGCGCAGATCACCTTCACCCGTGGGTGGGTGGCGGGCAGGTCCTCGAGTTCGTCGATGGTCACCCGCACCACGCCCTCGGGCAGATTCACGGCCTTCCCGGAGGGGGTCTGGTTGCTGCTGACGAGGACGGCGACCCATTCGGGGCGGCCGCACGCGGCCGCGATCCCGGCGGCCATCACCGCCGCGTGGAAGTAGGAGTTCCCGGCCAGCAGGGCCAGCTCCCGCGGCGGGTCGTTGCGGGCGATCTTCTCCAGGTGTGACGACATCTGGGTGTGCCACAGCCGTTCGGCCAGCTTGCGCAGCTCGGAGGGTTTGCGTTTTTCCTCCACGCCGCCGATCGAGATGGGCTGCCAGCCGAGATCGGTGGACGACACGCTCCCGGCGTGGGCGGTGACCGCGCCGGGAGCGGCGTCGGTCATCACGTAGGCGGGCAGGGTGTGCACGTGCTGCAGGGCGGCCTTGGGGAAGAACGCGGTGGCGGACAGGCCCAGGACGCTGCGCCGTACTCCGGCGGTGGCCAGCGCGACGGTGTCGCCGAGGCGGACGGTGGAGGTGTGCGGGTCGCTGCCCAGGGACTGCAGCGAGAGGCGGCCGGTGCCGCTGGCGTTCTTGTCGAGCTTGAATCCGTACAGGTTCTGTCCGAGCGGCCCGTAGGGGATCGGCTCGTCGCGAGGGAGCAGCCCCATGGTGGAGACCAGGTCGGTGGCCGCGTTCAGCTGCCCGAGCAGCGGCAGGATCGACCACTTCAGTGTGTGGAGCTCGTTGTGGAGCGCACCGAGCCAGGCCCGCACGAGGAGATCGTTGACCACAGCGGCGCGTTTGGAGGCGGGCACGTTGAACGGCGCGTCGGCCAGGATGCGGGCGATGGAGTCCTTGAAGACCGCGAGCTTTCTGCTGCGGCGGGTGCCTTTAACCTTGCCAGCCAGGGCCTGGCGGATCTGATCGGCGAGCGGCTGCCAGCCCGCCAGCAGCTCGGCACCGGACCGTTCGCCCGGGAAGAGGGCCAGGTAGGCCTGGTGCACCGCTTCGGTGATCTCAGCGTCCGCAGAGGCGCCGGTTAGGAAACGGCACAGCTCGGCATCCTTCTTGCCCACCATGTACCAGCCGGAGCCCGGGCGATTGTGGCGCTCTTGCTCGGAGTCCAGGTAGAGGTGCCCGGTAAGGACGTTGTCCAGGAAGGTTTCGCTGAGCCGGCGCGCCTCCATCAACGGGCCGGTCACCAGCAGGTTCTCCAGCGCCGACAGGCCGCCTCGGTGCCGGTCGACCTCTTCCAGCCGCCCGGCGTGGCCCCGGCCGCGGCTGATGAGGGTGAACTCCTGCGCGCCCTGCGTGCACCAGGTCGACTGGAAGGCGTCGACCTCGTCGATGATGACGACGCGGCAGCGCCGCAGCACGAACTCCAGCACGCTCATGTCATGGACGGTCCGCTCGCCGTCCACCTCGACGGGCACCTTGCAGCGTCCACGGATCAGGTTGTGGTGGTTGGTGACGATGATGTCGGCATCGGCGGCCTGCCGGATGTGCTCGAAGCGCCGACAGACGCCCATGCGCGGGCACAGGTGCTTGCCGGCGTGCTCCGGCTCGACGGGACCATCGACCCACTCCAACTGGGCGCAGGGAAGCCTGGTGCGGTCCAGCCGTGGGCCGTCCACCTGCCAGCCGGTCATCTCGCAGCCGCCGGCGAATTGCTCGAAGCGGTCCTCGCGGCCCTGGGCGAAGGCGAGCGCTGCCTGGTCGTCGTGGCGTGAGGACGCCACCCACGACACCACCCGCAGCGGCTTGCCGGCCCGCTCGGCAGCGTCCCGTACAGCGGTGGCCGTCTCCTCGACCAGCCCATGGTCTGCGGCCAACTGTTCGGCGGTCCCCAGGCCTTCACGGATGCGGCCCACCACGATGAGGACCGGGCCCTGGCCGCTGGCGGCCAGTAGGTGCGCCGCATCCCGCATCAGCACGCTCTTGCCCACTCCGGTGGGCGCATTCAGCAGCGTCATCGGCCCCGCGGGCAGCCGCAACTCTGCCGCCGTGCGCCCGTACGCGTCGGTGAGCCGGTCGAAGAACCCCTGAAGCAGACCGGGTTTCCACCCGAACTTCTCCGGCAGGGCAGTTGCCTGGCCCACCACGCGGTCCATCACCGCTTCCCGCGGCAGCCTCACCTCCTCAAGGAACGGCTCGGTGCGCAACCGGACCGGGGCCACGAAGGCGTCCTTCTCGCTGGCAGGAATCTCCACCGTGTACAGACGGTCCCGCCCGAAGGTCCACAGGCCCTCGCCGGCCGTCGGCAGTGCCCTCTGGAGCATGGCCCGGTACTCCTCGGCCTCCTGGACGAGATGCTCGGCCAGGACGAGGGGCTCTTGCGCGTGGCAGGCCACCAACCAGTGGGTCTCGTCTGCGTTCGACTCCCCCGGAATCCGGAACAGCGCAGTGGGAGCCACCGCGTATTCCAGGGCCGCCTCGCGGAACGTGTCCGGCTGGGCCAGGTCCCCCTCCTGCTTGAGCGCCTGCCACAGCCGGCCCACCAGCTCGTACTTGGCGCGCGGCAGCGACAGCCACCGTCCCCATGCATCGGTGCGCCGGGCGGCGAACATCTGCGCGAAGTCCAGCGGCACACCGCGACGGCCATCGACGGTCCCGAATGCGAAGTACTGCTCGGACAGGGCGAGATACGCCGCAATGGCGCAACGCTGCAACGCCTCACGGACATCGCCGCTCTTCACGACTTACCCCGGCACCAGCGAAGAACCTTGGCGACGAAGTCCTTGTCGGTCATCACTTCAAGGTCCGGCCGCCCGGCAAGGCGCGCCTGCAGCAGCGGAAGGTCGGACCGCTGCCGGTAGGGGACCACGATCGTCAGCGGCACCGCTGCGCCCAGCACGGGACGCTCCAGCAGGGCATCGGCCAGGGCCCCGAAGGACCGCCACGCCTTCGCATCCACCCGCCACTGCCTGGCCACCAGCGGCTCGGCGGCCGTGATGCGCAGGTCGTAGCGGTCACCGTCCGGGTACATGAGGACGTCGAGACCGGCGATCCCTGCCAGCGCATCCCGGATCGCGAATTCCATGCGCCCCGGCAGGGTCACATACCGCCACACCGTCCGGGAGACCGCCAAGTAGTCGCCAGCAGCGGGGAAGCCCTCCACGCGACGGGCTGAGCCACCGCCGCCCTCCAGGACCGGAGGGCCACTGCCGCCCCGCACCTGGCGGTAGGTGTACTGCACCCCCTCCAGCAGATGGGCGTCGCACGCCACGGCGAAGACCCCCTGCCCGGCGGGCTGCGCGCGCATCGGCCAGGCACAGACAGGACACGGGAAGCACCAGCCCGCCGCGTTGCACCACGGCCAGGACGAGACCGGCTCGAAGAACCCGAATCGCCCCCACAGCCCGTCCCACTTCTCCCAGAGCACGCCCTGCTCCGCCACCGGATCACTCGCCAGCAGTTCGCGCACCTTCGCGTAATCGTCCGGCGGAAGGCGCCGGATCTCCGCGTACAGCTGCTGCTCCTCCTGCTCGGCACGCAAGCGCGCCCAGGGCCAGTACTCCATCAACGCCTGTTGAGGCACGAGGTGTTCGCGGCCCAGGTCCTCCACTGCGTCACACAGCAGACCATCCTGGTCCAGCAGCTTCACCTCGCCGAGCGGGTCACCGTCCTCGCAGCAGGCGGGCAGGAGAGGCGCGAGCCCGTGGCGCAAGCCGCGCCGCAGCGCGCGCATATCCACGGCGGCGGCTGCGCCGGCGCCGTGTGCCGAGCGCAGAACTCCCAGACAGTCGATGAGGCGAGCTGCTCGCTGGTCCGGATCGCCTGTGCGGTCCGCTTCCGCGACGGCGGCGGCGCAGCACGCGGTCAGCGCCAGGTCACGGCGCCATCGGAGGGTGTTCCGTTCTACGAGACCCATAACAGTTAAATAAGCGAAAAAAAGAACAAACCTCGCATACAGTGCCGATGGTGATCGCCAAGACCGCCCCATCGGCCCAGCAGGACGCCCCCTCACGCGAGACCACCGAGCACTGGCTATGGGCCGCCGCCCCGGACACCTCCCTGACCGAGGACGACCACCCCTGGAGCGGCAAGTGGCTCTGGTTCACCCCGCTCAGCCTCCTTGACCGCTCCTGGGCCACGATCCGCACCGCAACCGAAGACGGCCTTCTCGGCTACCGCAGCAAGGCGGCCACGCTCCTCAACACCCGCACAAAGAGCGACGACACCCGCCGCCCCATCTGCGTCTATACCCGAGACTGGCGCAACATCGACGACGTCCAACGCGTCCTGACCAACCTGCGGGCCCTCGGCATCGTCGACGTCCTGCTCTACAAGACCGACAGCGACACCCGCAAAGGCCGCTACGGCACCGGCGCCAGCACCTTCGTAGCGCTTGCCACCAAGATGAAACTGGTCATCCCCAAACGCACCCGTGAAGCGCTCGAGCACCAGCACGCTGCACGAGCCCAGGCCCGCAGGACTGCCGCGGCGCGCAGAAGGGTTCCAGTGCCGAAGTGCACCTGAGCAGGCGGCCTGTGCTTCCGTGTTGAGAGAACAGGCGTCGCGCCAGGGGCCGGCCACACAGCGGGCGAAGCCTCCGACATCACCTGCATCAGCGCTGCCGTTTCCCTGGTGCGCAGGGCGGGTGCTTCGGTACACGCAGCTCAAGGGACGAGGACGCCGGCGGGCAGGGACAGGTCGAGCCGGGGCAGGCGTCCGGCGTGCGCGCGCAGATGCCGGGCTTCGGCGACCATGACGGGGGCGAACATGCCGTCCTCGGGCGGGTGGGGTGCCAGACGGTGGTGGGCGCGGGCGGCGGCCAGCAGCGGGCGTGCCCAGGCAGGGATGGCGTGCAGAGGGCAGTACCGATGGCCGACTCCGTGGAGCTTGATGGCGGAGATGTCGCTGGTGATGTCGAGGTCGCGGGTGAAGCGCAGGCTGCCCGGGCCGGCCCGGATGAAGGCCAGCACGCTCAGGGCTCCGGCGATGAGCGGGTGTGCGAGAGCGGCCAGAGCGGCGGCCTCCGCGGACGCGATCACGAGGGCAGGGGCGGCCTGGACCAGCCGCGCTGTTGCCATCGCGCCGGTGCAAGGGTGAGCCGGCCGCCCGGGCCTCAGCGACGCCGCCCGCGTCTCCTGCGGCTGCCGGGCGGGTGACTGCCCCGCAGCCACCGCGGTTGGCCCTGCCATCGGTGCAGCGGTAGGGAAGAACGGGCGTGCGGGTATCGGTCCCGGCTCGGCGAGGAGCGCCTCGAACTTCTCCCGGCCGCTGATCCGGCGCTCCACGCGGGCCAGCGCCGGCGGCAGTGCGCGCGGCGGCTTTTGCCACAGCAGGGTCAGTTGAGCCCCCGTTGACTTGCGCCAGGCGAGCAGTTGGTCGATGCGCCGGATGGTCAGCAGATGGGCCCGGGGGACCACAACGTGCCGCACCCCGGTCGCGACACCCCAGGCCGCCGCGGCGAGCCAGGCCGCGTTCACCGAGTCCAGCCACACGTCAGGGGAGTTGGGGCCGGGGGCCAGCCGCTTGCCCAGCGCATACAGCATGTCGTGCGCCAGCGCGGCCGGGCTGCCGCTGGCCGGCGTCGGCTGCACGGTGATGCGGCCTTCCTCGGGCCGGTGGGCCTGCAGCGCCGCCTGGGTGTAGAACAGGTCGTCCCGTTCGTCCACCACGATGGTCACGTCGCCGTAGACCAGTGTCATCGCCTCCCTTCCGGCCGCGCCACCGCACAGACTGGTCCCGGATGCGGAGACACCAGCGCGGGTCTGTACGGCGTGCGAGGTTGTCGGCGGCGGCCCGTGCTTCCCGGGCCGCCGCCAGGTGCGGCCGCTGCTACATGCCGCCGAGCTTGCTGTACACCCAGTTGACGAGATCCTGGCTGACCTCGGTCAGGCCTTTCTTCTTCATGCCGTTGAGCGTGTGCTTGGTGATGGTGGCCCAGTTGCGGAAGTTGCCGTGGGCCGCGGCCCGGTCGATGTTGCGGATCATCTGCGGGGCAACCTTGGCCCACAGGGAGTGGAACGCCGGCAGCGTGGCGACGACTTCGGCCTCGGGCATGCGCGTGAACTTCTGCCAGATGAAGATCCGTGACGCCAGCATCGGTTCACGCTTGAGGACCTTGTAGCAGTTGTCGCCTCCGGCGAAGATCACCGCGATGTCGGTGTTGCGGTCGTCCCACAGGTGGCGCCAGTACTCGAACGAGCTGCGGCCCATCCACTGGGCCTCGTCGCACACCAGCACGCGGAACGTCTGCGACAGCGTCTCCTTCAGGAGGGTGTCGAATTCGATCGGCCGGGTCGGCGGTTCCCCGGGCAGCCCCAGGGCGTGGAACAGTCCGTGGCGGATGTCGCGGGGGGTCGGGCCCGAGCGCAGCTCCAGGCGGTAAGTGTTGTCGGGGGCGATCTTGCGCAATGCCGAGTTCACCGACATCGTCTTGCCGTATCCGGCCGCTCCGTAGGCGACCATCATAGCCTTGGCGTCGATCGTCGCCTGGACGTCGTCCAGTGTCGTCATGAGCGTGTCGGTGGCCACCAGATGCGCATCGAGGCGGTGGAAGTGGTCCTCGTCCTCTGCGGGCAGCCTGCCGTAGTCCATGTCGCCGCTCACGCGTTCTCCTCGGGGGTGTCGTTTTCCGGCCCGTCCGCGGCCGGTGGGACCGGGCGTGCCCAGCCATCCGGGACGGGCTGGTGCGGGATGTAGCCGGGATCGGCCCGCCGCAGGTCCGTGGCGTCCGATTCGGCAAGTTCTGCCTCGGCCTCCGCCTCGGTCAGCGCACCCAGGCGCTCGGGCGGGGTGGCGGTGGTGACGGCCTCGAAGCGCTCGCGGCGCAGCCGTGCAGCGGCCTTCATGTCCGCGCGAAGCCGCCGCGCCTTGGCGGTGCGGGCTTTGCGGACCTTGTTGAGCTGCTCCTCGCTGGCCGCCTCGGCCAGTACGGCGCTGCCCAGGTGTGCGCCGTCCAGGCCGAAGACCTCGATGGTCATGTCGTGGTGGGGCAGGTGGCGCACCGCGACACGGACGCCGACCTGGCCGACCATCCAGGGGGCGATGTAGTGGCGGTTGCGCCACCGGACGCCCTGTGTGGTGATGGTGCGGGTGCGTCCGTCGTCCTGGAGCCCGAAATGGGCCAGCTGTTCGGCGGCAACGTCGTGCAGGGGAGTGGGGTCGCACGACCACGCCTGCATTGGGGTGCGGCCGCCCAGAGCCCTGGGCTGGTGCTCGGTGTTCCACCAGTGCACCCACTTCAGCAGCAGCTCCACGAACGCCTCGAAGGAGAGCGCGGGTTCGTCCGGATCCGCGGTGCGGCCGCCGGTGAGCGTTTGCCGGTGCACGTAGCGCGGCATGGAGACGAACAGCATGTCCTCGACCGCACCATTGAGCGCCTCGATGGTGCCCTTCAGATGGGGGCTATAGGCCGGGAGATCGACGACGGGCACGGCGAAGGCCCCCAGGGCCGAGGCCACGGTGGCACACAGGAACTCTTTGCCGCGGTCCACCCTGATCAGGCCCGGCAGGCCGCCGGCCGGCCCGAAGGGCTCGGCTCGGTCCAGGGCCATCCGCAGGGCCGCCAGCACCGCATCCGCGCTGGGTGAGTGGGGCGTCACGGCCACCCCTGTGATGACTTTGGTGTGGCAGTCGATGAACCAGGTCACCCAGGGCTGCACGAGCTGGTCCTCGAGCAACACCCCCACAGGCGCACACTTGTGGTCGCCCTCCCAGGCAGCATTGCGGTGCGTGGCAGGGCGCTGCCCGAACACATCGAAGGCCCGCCGGGCGGCCTCCCCCCTTGCGAGCCCGGCCCGCTCCCCGGGCGTCAGGTCCCGCCGCAGCGCCCGGTGAATCGTCGACAGCGACGGGGCCGCAGGCAGCCGAGGATCGGCCAGAGCCCGCTGCTTCAGCTCACGGTGCACGGCGGAGGCGTTGCCTCCCCACACCACCAGCAGCCGCCGCAGCTCCGGGGTGACGCTGAACCGTGTCCGGGACGCGGCACCGACGCGGCCGGTGGCGCGCGCCTTGGCGACCCACCGCCACACCGCCCGCTCCGAGCGGCCCACGGCTGTGGCGACCAGCCGCACGTGCGCACTGGTCAACTCGCCGCTCCGGTCGAGCGACAGCAGCCGCGGCAGCGCGGCCAGCCGTCCCGAGCGGGCGGTGAAAACCGTTGTGCTGGCACCCTGCGTGCTGGCAGAAGAGTCACTCATGCGGTCTGCTCCTTACAGGGATACGAAGCATGGAAGGGGCACAAGTGCCCTGCCTCTGTGGGGTATTGGCGGCCGTTCGGAAAGGACGGCGCGGGCGGTCCGCGGTGGCGCCGTCAGAGCCGTGACGCGCCGTCATGCCAGAGAGGGCGGGCACGGCGGAGCCGTGAGCCCGCGCCGGGTGCGGGCGTCAGTAACTTCGCTGGGAAGAGGCGTGTCCGCCGACGGCCCGACTGCCCCCTAGGAGCACCCCTGCGTCCGGATACCGGGGAGGAGCGGCACCGGCTGTCCTGCCACGGTTCCGCCGGGCGGACGGTTGCGGGTCGGCGCCGAGCCAGCCCTTGTCAGCGCCGGGCTGTCGTGCAGGGGTACCCTGTGACGGGGCGGGAAGGAAGTACCGGGCCTGCCGGTCGCCGCACGGGGCAGTCACCAGCGTCCGAAGAGGACGTCCGGGGCCGGGAGACGGGCTCCTCGGCAACTGTGAGGGCCGGCCCGGTAACTGCTCAGGTGTGTTCCAGCAGGCGCCGGACCCCGTCACGGATGACTGCGGTGCGCTCCTGCTCCGTCAGCCAGGCGGCCGTGGAACCCCCGGCGGTCTTGTCGACGAACAGCACGTCATCGACGGCTTCGGCCACCGGATACAGGTGGCTGATGACCGCGACCGTCTTGTCCCGGGTCACACTGCTGCGCAGCACGGAAAGGGTGTCGTCCAGGCGGTCGGAGTCCAGCGAGCCGAACCCTTCGTCCAGGAACAGGCTCTCCAGCTTGCTGTTGCTGCGGCTATGCAGTTCCACGAGGGCCAGCGCCAGCGCGAGTGAGGTTTGGAATTTCTCCCCGCCGGAGAGAGTCTCCGGGCCGCGCGTGAGATTCGTGGCTGACTCCACGATCTTGAAGTCCTCGGTGAACGCATAGAGCCCAGTGGAGATCTGCTGGAGGATACGGCTGCCGTGACGGAGCAGCGAATGGGTGCGCTGTTTGGTCAGATAGGTGAGGAACTTCGTGTCGGTGAGCTGTTCGCTCACCCTCCGCCACACCACGGCCTGCTCGTCCGCAGCGGTGATGGCAGCGTCCAGAGCCTCGGCGTAGGGGATTTGGGACTGCGCGGTACGCAGGTCGGACTTGGCCTTGTCGTGCGCTGCTTCCGCATCGCTCGTCTTGCGGCTGAGCGGGTCGAGAACGGCGGGTGCCAGCAGGTCGCTCTTTTCCGGTACTGGGAAGCCCGGGTCAGGGTCGGTTTCGTCGTGGGCGGCGTCGGCTTGGAGGGTGAGTTCCTTCCCGAACGCGTGGATCTCGTCGGCGGCCCGCTGCCGGGCTTGCTTCAGTGCGCCTGTCAGTTGCTGGCTCAGCGAGGACAGGGCCAGATGGTAGGCGTCGGCCATGGCCAGGTCGGCCCCGTCCGGGGTCGGAGGCAGTTCGTTGGACGTCTCGCCGCCGAGGAGGCTTTCGGCATCGGTGGCGGTGTCCGCCCAACGCTCCAGTTTCTTGAGGAGAGTCCGGACGGGAATCTCAACCTTGCGCTGGCGCCGTCCCTCCAGGGCCTGCCGGTGCTCGGCGTGCTCGGTGAGGGCCTGCTGTGCTTCGTCGTGAGCCTGGGCCGTCTGCTCGAGCCGTGCGAGGCGCTGGCCGGCCGTCTCCAGCGATGAGGCGATGTCCGTCGAGGAGGGCAGGGCCTGCGGCGTTTCCTGGGCGGGTCGGATCGAGGCCGGGAGGTTGGTGACCTCGGTCAGCAGGGTCTGCAGGTCACTCTCGTACTGCAGTCGGGCCTTCTCCAGCCGTCTGCGTTCACGCTGCAAGCGGCCGCGCTGGCGTTTGAGGCCGGACTGGGCCGCCTCTTTCTCGGCCTGTGCCGTCGCCAGCCCTGCCTGGGCGCCCGTGTGGGCGGCGAGCGCTTCTGCTTCGGCGTCGCGCAAGGGCTGCACGAGTGCTTTGACCGCACGGGTGATGTGGGCCCGGCTCTTGGGGGCGCTGCCCGTGAGGACACGCGCCTGGGCGGCCGTCTGCCGGCTGAGCGTGTCCAGAGCGGTGGCCGCGCCGGGCACGACGTCCGGTCGCATCGCGTCCACCAGCTCCTGCAGCTGGAGCAGTGCAGCGTCCATGCGTTCGAGAGCGGCCAGGTGCGCACGCTGATGCTTCTGAGCCGTGTGCCCGGCCGTGCTCAGCTGGGCTGTTGCCTCCGCCGCGGCGGTCACAGCCGTGTTCACGGCCTTCGAGTATTTGGTGACCTCACGTTTGGCCTTCCCAAGGGCCTTGCCGTCCAACGGAGACGGGGGAGTGAAGTCGCTCGGGACGGGCCGGGTGCAGACCGTGCAGGCATCCCCCGGCACCAGAGCCGAACCTGCCGTGTGGGCGGCATCGCCGCGCTCCAGCGCGGCTAGGGCGTCCTGGGCCGCGTCCCGTGCCCCGCGCACTTCACACAGCTCGGCTTCCAGCCTGTCGACGCGGCCGCGTTGCTCCTCGGCCGCTTCGAGCGTCGTGTTGGCCGACTGTAGATGTGTCGCCGCAGCGGCGGCTTCCTGCAGCGCACCCCGGACGGCTTCTTGGACCTGGTCGGTGTGCGCGCGGGTCTGAGTCACGGTGTGCTGCGCCAGGCCGGCGTCCTCGACGAGGGCCGCCAAGCGCTCCTCGCGTTCGGCCAGCTCCTGCTGTGCTTGCTCGTGCTCCTGCTCATGTTCGCTGTGCTGTAGTTGCTCCAGTTCAAGCTGCTGCGCCACGGCGTCCAACCCAGATGCGCGGCCCGGCAGGCCGGACAGCACAGTCACCGCGCCGGACAGGGATCGGACCGTGTCACCGGCCTGCGCGGCCGTGTCCAGGGCAGCCTGCGCCGCGCCGAGCTCCATGCTCAGATCGCGCCCGGCCGCTTCCTGCACTGCGGCTTCGGCATCGAGTTCCGTCGTCACCTTGGCCAGCGTGGCCAGTGTGACAACCGCATCCGGAACGCTGCGCTCACGCAGCAGCCGCGCGGCCTTGTCCAGACCGGCTTTGCGGTGCTTGTGCCCGACGGCCTGCCCCTGTGCCGAGCGCAGAGCGGCCAGCCGCTCGCGCCGGCTGGCCGCGATGCCACGCGTACGCTCCACATCCAGCGCCGCTTGTGTGGCGACAGCATGGGGATTCCGCAGGAGCTCCGCCCGGGCGCTCCTGGCGTCGAGGATGCTCGCGCTCAGGCGATCCAGCCGAACGCCGGCGTGCCTGCGGACACGTTCCAGTTCGTTGATGCCGAAGACGTGCCGCAGGATGCCGGCACGGTCGCCCCTGTTCGCCTTGAGCAGGGTGTCGAACTTCCCCTGAGGCAGCAGGACCGTACTGACAAAACCCTTCCAGTCCAGCCCGATGAGCTGGGTGACGGCTTCCGTCACCGCGCGCATGTTGTCGACCCGCAGGTCGGTGCCGTCCTCGGCCATGGACTCCAGAAGGGCCTGCGGCTTTTTGCGGTTCGCATACAGAGTGCGCCGCACCCGCCACGGGCGGCCGTTCGCCGAGAACTCGAACGTCACGTGCATGCTGGGGCAGCCGTTGGCGATCAGTTCGTAGGCTTCCTCGGGTTTGTTCGACCACGAGTTCGCCCCGTACAAGGCGAAGATGATCGCCTCGAGGAGAGTGGACTTGCCGGCCCCGGTGGGGCCCAGGATGGCGAGCAGACGCTTCCCGGTGAAGTCGATGGTGCAGGTACCGGGGTAACTGCGCATTCCGCTGACGATGAGCCGGCTGGGCTTCACGAGGCCTCCGTCCAGATGTCTTCCAGCGCAGCGCGGAGCATTTCCTCGGCGTGTACCGGGGGCAGCGTCTCGTCGTCGAGCTCGTTGAGAAGGTGGGTGAATGCGGTGACGGTGGATTCCGCAACGGTGCCGATCAGCCCCTCGCGTGCCAGATAGGCGCGGAAGGCGTCGGGGAGCTCCGGCTCCTCGCCGGGGTCACTGTCCATGACCGTGTCGTCGTCCGCTTCGCGTGCCGGTGCGGGGTTGATGAGGATCGCGTGCGGGACAACCTCGGCGATCTTGTGGCTGAGGAGCATGTCGGGTTCCTCGCCGACGATCACCGGTTTGAGGAAGGTCCCGTCGTACTGGGCCGCTGACACCCTGAGTTCGTCGAGGGTTCCGGTGAACTGCGTCAGGCGCCGTCCGCTCGAGAGCCGGCGAGGCAGGGCCCGCACCGGCCGTCCGGGTTCGGCGTCGACGATCACGACGCTCTTGAAATGGTCGGCTTCACCGAAGTCGATGGCGAGCGGACTGCCGGCGTAGCGGGCGGTGGACTTGGCGCCCCGCACCGGTTGCGGGCGGTGGATGTGTCCGAGAGCGGCGTAGGAGACCTCCGGAAGATTCTCGGGGCCGGTCTCGAAGTCGTCGTCCACGGCCCGTTCGCCCGGGGAGCGTGTGGCGCCGGTGACGTACACATGGGCTGCGAACAGCAGGATGTCCCGGTCGGGGTCGTACCCCTCGTGCATGGCCGTCATCAGTCCCGCCTGCAGCCCGCGCATCCCCTCCGCGTAGTCGGCGTACGACGTGTCGGTCGCGGAACGCTGCCAGAACCGGTTCGGATGCACGAACGGCAGGACCGCCAGGCGGATTCGCTGCTCACCACCGCAGGCGTCGAAGGTGAGGACGCCGCCCTCGTGCGCCGGGCGGAACTGGTCGGCGAAGAACAGGCCCCGGCCCCGGGAGGGGCCGGTCATGGAACCGAAGAACTCGAAGTACGCGGGGGAGTCGTGGTTGCCGGCCAGGACCACAGTGGGGGCGACGGCGGCGAGCTCGCTCAGCGTGCCCATGGCGCGCGTCATCGCCCGGATGCCGGGACGGGAGTGGTGGAACAGATCGCCGCTGTGGACGATCAGGTCCGGCCGGCTCTCCTGGGCGATGGCCACGATCTCGGCCAGGACGGCGTCGAAGTCCTCGTCGCGTGGATGCCCGTGAAAGACGTGGCCTAAATGCCAGTCGGAGGTGTGGAGCAGTCTCATGCCCGTGCGCCCTTCTGGGAAGCGAGGCGTAGGAGGGCACCGGTGGTGCCTTACGAGCCCGGGACACTACACCAAAAACACAGGAAGAAAACTGGTCGTCATGGGTCACTGCTAGCATGCGGGCATGGACGAGCATCTGGTCGCTCTCGAGAAACGCATGCAGCAGCTGCAGGAAGCGATCCGGCAAGCGCTCGCGGAGCACGACAAAACCCAAGCGAGCCTCCTGAGACAGGAGCTGACGCGCACTCAACGCGCCTGGGACGTGCTGTGCGGTCTGGACGACGGCCCGGACAAGACAGAGGCCGAGCCCGCAGCGCCGGCATCCCCAGAGCACGATGACAGTGCCCTGCCGGTGCGCGACCAGATCCAGCAGGCGCTCACTCTCCTCACCGTCCCCGCCGCACCCAAACTGCTCAGCCAGGTCCACCAGGCGTTCTTCTCCGGCCCGCTGAACACGGCCCGCCTGACCACCCTGCGCCGCGACGAGGAACGCTCCTTCCGATCCGCTCCCTACGCACGCCCCTACTACATCTGCGCCGCTGTGACCTCCGACCTGCTCTCACCGGCCCGCGCCCTGCTCGCCCTGAGCACCTGGCCGCTGGAACAGCGCCTGGTGGGGCCGCTCACCCAGCGAGTCCACTTCCTCACCTCGGCTCTGCGGCTCGCCGACGCCGCCGAACACCTCCCCGGCGAACCCCAACCGTCGCCGCACGTTCAGCAACTCCTCCAGCACTACAGCCGCAACATCCACGGCTACACCACCCGCGGCCCGCTCGATCTGGACGCGCTGCGCCAGGCAGCCGCAGCCGAACTGGAAATCCACGCCGACGACGACGCTGACACCCGCGCCGAAGCGGCCCGGCGAGCACGCCAGCAACTCGGCGACGCGGAGCAGCTCTTCGGCAACACCCTGCGCAACGTCACCCGCATGCGCCGCACCGCCTAACCAGCCCCGCAACCCGCACGGCTGTGCTCTGCCCTCCAAGGAACCAAGTGACCTCGCTCGACGCACGACTGGGCGCATTACGCGGAACCGCACCGCCCCTCCCGCACAACGCACGCACCCTGGCAGCGCTGACCACCAATCCGAGCTGCGACCGCCGCTCCCTGCTGGACGCGGCAGGCATCGACAAAGACGCCCTCGCCGCCCACCTGGGCCTGCCGCGGCCACTGAGGAAATCCCGGCTCGCCCTCGACTACGGCCTCGCCTTCGAACACAAGGTCACCGCCCAAGCAGGAGCCCCCCTGGTACCGCTGCTCCGCCACGCCCTGGGCCTGACCCCGTCCGAGGTGTCCTACGAGGACATCAACAGCGTCGGCAGCGACGACGACAGGTCCCCCCTGGCACTGCGCCGCGCCCACACTCGCTCCCGCATCCTCAGCGCAGCACACCGCAGGTCAGACACCCCTCGCACCCTGCTCGACCACCCCGTACTGCGTCTGACCGTCGCCGGCCACCAGGTCTACCTCGAGCCGGACGTCATCGCCTTCCAGCGCGACGGCCTCTTCCACATCGTGGAGATCAAATCCTTCCCCGTCATCCACGGACAGCCCGACCCCATCAAGGCCAACGCAGCACTGACCCAGGCCGCCGCCTACGTCCTTGCCCTGCGAGAACTCCTCGCCGACGACGGCCTCCCGCCAGACTGCGTCTCCGACACCGTGATCCTGGTCAACCCGCGCAACTTCACCCGCCACCCCACCGCCACGCCCTTCAGCGCCCACAAACAGATCAAGAACCTCAGCCGCCACCTCGGCAGACTGAGGCGCCTGCCCGAACTGCTGGACAGGCTTCCCCCCAACACCACCTTCGACCTGGCGCCCGGCCCCGACCAGAGGCCGACCCGGCCCCGCGACGAACTCGCGGACGCGCTCGCCACCGCGCGGCCGCACTACACCCCCAGCTGCCGCAACCACTGCGACCTGGCCTTCCACTGCCGCACCGAAGCCCGAAACCAGAGCAGGACCGCCGCCCTGGGCACCGCAGTCCGCGACGACCTCGCGGGAATCGACACCATCGCCACGGCCCTGGCCCTCACCGACGGGCACCTGCACCCCTCACAGGACCAGCACGACATCACCCGGGCCCTGCGCCACGCACAGCGCGTCCACGCAGACCTCCGGACGGACACCGCATGATCCGGCTCACCTCACTCCTGCGGATGCGCGCCGCCCACACCGGCCACGCCCAACGCACCAGCCAACTGCGCCACCTCCACCTCAGCGACCAGCCGCTGATGCTGCTGGCGCTGAAACGCACCGGCCCCGCTGCACGTCCGCTGGCCGTCATGCTCGGCACCGACCCGCACCGCCCCCAGCTCCTGCTCGCGCCACCCTCGGGCAGCACCGCCCCCATGCTCGCCGCCCTGGCAGACGCCGTCACCGCCTACATCGAAGCCTGCCAGCGGCACAGCGAACACCTGCCCGCCACCTCCAGCAGACCAGCCCGCCGGCGCTATACCGACGCCCCCCAGATCCTCGTCCCCAACCCCCAGACCGTGCAGCACCTCAAAGACCTCGGAGACGACCTGAGGTTCCGCAGCGTCGACGACCAGACTCCCGGCTCCCGAGCCGTCCAGCGGCTGGGACACTGGCTCACCTATCTCACCGACCGCGCCGACCTGGCCGGCTCAGCCGCCCTCATCCCCATGACCGGCTTCCTCACCATGCACTGGGCCAGCGGCCAGAGCCCCCAGGAAGACGAGGACCTGGCCACCCTGCTGGCCTGGATCGACCCGCCCCGCCATGCAGCCTCGGGACGCGACGCCGCACGCACGGCAGAAGACCTGGCCACCCACCGCCCGGCAGGACCAGCCACCGACGCAGCCTTCGACAACGACCACCTGGCACCCCTGTTCGACGCCTACACCCGCGCCCGGCGACGGGACTCGGGCCAGGAGCAGACTTGCCCCCTGCAAGAACTCGACCGCCTGCTGACCGCCCACCTGCACCCCACCTGGGAGCTCATGTGGCAGGCTTACGCGCTCCTGCAGGCCCTTCCCGAAGCCAGGGGCACCGCACGCCGCTGGGGCCACGAACGCACCGCCTTCACCGACGAATGCCTCCACCTGGCCCAGGACGGACGCCCCCGGCCGGCCCGCGACCACGCCGTCGCCGCCGCGGTCCGCCTGACCCGCATGGAACACGCAGCCGCCGCCTTCGCCGCCGACCGCGCCACCGACGACCCCTTCGTACGGGCCGAACTGCGCACCACCGGCGAAGCCTTCGGCGGCCCCGTCACCACCGTCGACCCGGAGCACACCCTGCGCGGACCCACCGGACGGACCCTATGGCGGCCCCGGCTCACCGTGTCCACCGCGGACCCCGTGCCCATGGAACCCGGCCGGCTCCTTGCCTGCCACACCCACCCCAACACCCGCTACAAGATCTGCAAGGTCACCCCCGGCGACGGCGACACCCTCGTCGAACTCGAGATCACCGCCGGCATGGGCACCGTGGCCCGCCCCAACCACGCCGTCCTGCCCGAAGCCGGTGCCTTCCTCGTGTTCACCCTCGCACCCGCCCCCTACCGGATGCCGGAATTCCCTACACGAGACCAGACACCCTGGACCCACGGCGGGCCTCCTGCCGACCAGCCGGACCACAGCGACGGCGACGGGGACGAGGAGAAACAGTGACACCGCCCCACCCGCCGCAGCAGACGGCCCAGACCGCCCGCACCGTCCTGGAGCAGCTGCCCACCCTCACCCACCGCGCACTCGTCGTGGACTCCCCGCCCGGCGCCGGAAAATCCACCCTGGTCGCCCAGGCCGCCGACGCCCTCACGCGACCCGGCGCCCCCTGTATCGTCATCGCCCAGACCAACACCCAGGTCGACCACCTCGTGCGGCGATTCACCCGGCACCACCCGCACCTGCGGACCGCCCGGCTCACCGCAACGGATCACACCCTCCCGCACGACCTGCAGACACATCCCAGCATCCGGATCGCCACCCGCATCGAACCCCTCGAGACGACGGCCGACGTCATCGTAGGAACCGCCATGAAATGGGCCACGGTCACCGGCCGCCAATGGCCATGGGCGATCATCGACGAGGCCTACCAGATGCGCTCCGACACGCTCTTGCTGACCGCAGGCCTCTTCGACCGGGCCCTTTTCGTTGGAGACCCCGGTCAGCTCGACCCCTTCTCCGAAGCCGACACCGACCGCTTCCACGGCCTGCCCCACGACCCGGTGAACAGTGCGATCGCCGTCCTGCTCGCCAACAACCCCGACCTGCCCGTCCACTGCCTGCCCGTGTCCTGGCGCCTGCCCCCCTCGGCCGTCCCCCCGATCAGCAACGCCTTCTACCCCTCCACGCCCTTCCACGCCGCAAGCCGCGAAGCCGACCGCACCCTCACGTTCTCCCCCCTCGACATCCGCACCCCCACCGACGAGGTCATCGAACACGCCGCCCGAACCGGATGGGCACTGTTCGAACTACCGGCCCGCATCACCGGCCGGCACGACGCCCATGCCTTCCACGCCACCCTCGACATCGCCGAACGGATGCTGACCCGGCGCGCCATCACCACCTGCGAGGAAAACCCCGAAGGCCACACCCTGCAGCCCGGCGACATCGCCATCGGCACCGCCCACCGCAGCCAGACCCACGACATCCGCGCGCTCCTGGCCCGCCACTACCCCCGACTCCACGGCATCACCGTCGACACCGCCAACCGGCTCCAAGGCTGCGAATTCCGCGTCACCATCGCCCTGCACCCCCTCTCCGGCCGCGGCGACGCCTCCGCCTTCCACCTGGAAGCCGGCCGCCTGTGCGTCCTCACCTCACGCCACCGCCACGCCTGCATCGTCGTGGCCCGCGCCGGCATCGCCGAACTCCTCGACGCCCACCCCTCCAACGCCCCCGCACACCCCGGAGCTGCCTCCAAAGCCGCTGACGGCTGGGAGGCCAACCACGCAGTCCTGGACCACCTGGCCGACCACACCATCGGTTCCCAGGCGCAGCCCGGCCGCCGACGCGGATGAGCAGCATCCGGCACCACGCACGCGATGTGCGCGCTGGCCGGGCCGCAGACACCTGCGGCGTGCCAGCCAGGCGGTAGCTGTGGAAGGCCTCGTGGATCTGTTCATGCAGACGCTCCAGCAGCCCCCGCCAGCCCGGCCCCACCGCGTGGATCCGCACGGGGAGGCCAGGGGTGGCGGGGTCGTCAGCCATTGCCTCGTCCTCACCCACAACGTGTTCCTGTAGGCCCCGCCCACGCGGTGCTCAGTCCTCGTCGTCGTGGGTGGCGTCGCCTTCGGCTGCTGACATGTGGTGGATGCTGACGCCTGTTCGGCAGCGGGAGGCACCGATCGTGTCCTGCAAGCGGGTAAATAGGTCAGGTCGGATGAGCAAGTCCGCTCCTGCGACCACGGGCAGGAGAGGCTCGTAGCTTCCGTCGTGGACGAGGTGACCGTGCCACTGACGACAGATCAGTGCTTCACCGGCGGTGTCGCTGAGGCTGAACCCGCAGATGCCGTTCGTGGGTTCAAGGTCGAGTGCGGCCACGACGCTGGCGGCGGGGGCAAGTATGAAAGGAGGTAGGCCGAGGCCGCTTCGGCGGCTGGGCGCGTCGACCATGCTGGTGCTGCCGGCGGTGGTGAGCGCCATGAGCGCCTGGTCCGCGGCGCTGATGTGCGCGGCTGCCGACTCGGCCCGCGGGAAGCCGAGTCCCAGCCGCCGCCACGGACGGGTCCACAGCTGCCGGGGGGCCTGGGAGACGGGCAGCGTGCCAGGCGGTGGATCGCCGTTGAGGGCCTCCAGGCCGACGATGATCTGTAGTTGGCGGGCCGGCCGATCTGGATGGCGGCGTGCAGGGGTGCGCTGCCGCTCGAAGAGCCCGATCTGTACCCAGCTTGCATGAGGGCCGTCGTCCACGCGAGCAAGGGCTGCCGTGCCGCCCGGCAGGAAGCGCAGGCCTGTGAGCGAAGCGAAGCCGGGCGTCGGCCACGGTTTGTCCGCTTGATGGCTGTCGCTGAACCAGGGTGCTGGATCGAGCGAGCACACCAGCGCCTCGGGACGGGTCAGGGGGCGGGGAACGCGGGCGAGTTCGGCCCGCAGGGCTGCCCGGGGGTCGTCACGCAGTCGCGCGGCCGCGTGATGTTCGAAGTTTTGGGCATTGCCGAGCTGTCCGGCTTGGGCGAGCGCGGCGCGCAGGCCGGCGGCGGCGTGCTGCAGGGCGTCTTCGGCGGCGGCGTGGTCGGAGAGGTAAGCATCGGGAAGTTGGCTGCGGTGTCCATTGGTCAGCAGGTTCAGCTGAGTTCCCATCAGCGTTTCGACGTCGGGGAAGGCATCGGCTACGAGGTCGATGACGGCCTCACGAAGCCCGGGTGGGTTGCCGGCGGCATCGAGGCGATCACCCAGATAGTTGTCGACGAGGTCGGCCGCGTATTGCCGCGGGTCGTTCATGCGCTCTCCTCGGGGTCGGAGAGGGCGGCGACGGCGCGTACGAGTATCGGATGGGCCGCAGTCGCTGGCGGGGAGGGCGGCTGGTGGCCGGCGCGGGCCAAGACGGCGGAGGCCTCGGCGCGGACAGACAGCATGTCACTGCCACACAGCGCCACGAGCTGGTCGAGGAGGGCGGCATCCAAGGGCCCGTCAGGCAGGTGGCTGTGCAGGACGGTCAGGAGCCAAGTCAGCGGGCCAGCGCCGAGGCTGAAGGAGAGGACGTGTGCGAGTGCGGCCTGGGCGGGGCCGGGGCGGCCGGCCAGGAGAATCGTCGCTGCGATCAGGGCGCGGCGTTTGTCGCCGCGTTCGGGCAGGGCGAGCGTGGCCAACGTTAGCCGGCACAGCGCCGTGTCGATGTCGTGCTGGGTCGTCTGCTCGGGCACCGGGAGGTAGGCGCCGTGGTCGAGGCGGGCGCGGCCGGGCAGGCGGTGGGCGATGACCTCGTACGCCGCGTCCCAGCAGGCGAGGGCGCTGGCAGCCGGGGGCGAAGCGTGCGGGGGCTGCACGGCGAAGGCCGAGACCAGGGCCAGGCTGACGCCGATCGTGCGGTGGTAGGACCCCTCGGTAACGGCGTGGGCCACCTGGTCTGCGAGATTGCGGGCTGCGGTGTCGGCGTCTGCGGCATGCGCCTGCCGCCACAGATCCAGCCGGTCATTGCCGGCGAAGGAGCGCCAGCCACCGCCGCCGCGCGTCTTGGTGTATGCGAGCATGCCCGCCGTGGCCGCGAGCGGCCCCAGGACATCGGGGTCGGTGTCCTGGCGCAGCTGGAATCCCCAGGCGAGGTCGGCCAAGAGCTCAAGGGGGCTGGAGGGGGTCATCTCGTCGGCGATCCGGTGCAGGAGCTGGATGGCGGCTTCGGCTCCCTGGCCATCAAGGATCTCCAGTAGCCGCCAGCCGACCGCATTGGCCAGGGCGTCCCTCGACCACCGCGGGCCCAAGGGGGCGTCGTATGCCTTGCTGTTGCGGTCGCGGACTGCGGCAAGTACGCCGGCGGCACCTCCCGGCAGCGTCGGGCGCTGCTGGGCGTGCAGATAGGCGCCTGTGGTAGGGCGCTTCTCGGGGCCCGACCAGTTGCGGGAATTGTTGGTGGGCGCGGGACGGGGTGCCCAGGGCGGGCCGCCTTCGCCGCCACAGCGCTGTGCCGCCGTGCGCAGCGCAGCGGTGGGCTCGGCTCCGGCATTGTGCGACACGGCGAACAGGGTCTGGTCGTCGTAGGTGGAAGTGATCGCGTTGGCCAGCACCGGCAGGAGACGCAGTGTGTGTGCCGCGTCGTCTGCAGGCAGGTCGGCGAGCCGAGTGAGTAGGGCGATGTCCTGGTCGATACTGCAGCCGCCGGTCCCTGCCGCGATGCGGAGCGCGGCCAGGACGACAGGATCGGCCTTGTCCGCCTGGGTGGCCAGCATCTGGTGGTGGGCCGCGTCCACCCAGCTATCGGGCAGTCCGGGCTCGGTCAACAGTACCTGGGCGCCCAACTGCGAGGCAGCCTGCGGATCCAGGCGCGTCAGCAAGCGCCACCACTCGGCAGGCGTTCCCGCCGTCCCCCGCCCGTCGGTGCGGTCCGCAACGAGATAGACAAGAGGCTGCGTACGCGCCAGCCGCACACGCGCCTGGACGGGATCGGCTTGCATCAGCTGAGGCAGCGGATCGAGGAGCTCCTCGATCGTGATGTCCTTGTGGCTGCCGTAGGCGCCCAGGTCGCGGGCGGCGCGTTCCCAGCAGCGTTGCGCCTCGTGCGGGTCGTCGCAGGCGAGACTCACGCGGGCCATCTCAAGCTCGAAGTCGGCGTCCTCCGCGTACAACGCTCGGCTCTTGGCTTGTGCTGTGCGCAGCGTGCCCATGAGCTCGCGCACGACATCGGCCCCGGCCTGGCCGACGCTCGCCGTGAGCAGGGACAGCAGCTCCGTAGTGATCAGAGGGCCGGTTCCGGCCATGCCCATGAGGGAGGTGGTGGTGCCGCGGCTGACGGTCTGCAGGGAGGTGATGCCGAGCGCGACGTCGTTGCCCCGCAGCAGCGCGACACCGTCGTTCAGTACTTGCCGCACCTGCCGATGGATGTCCGCAAGATCGCAGGCCCGCGGCTGGCCCGTGAACGCGTGCGCGTGCTGGGCCAGTTGCTCAAGTGCTACACGCACGGTGGCGGACGCGGGTTCGGCCGCAAGGGCACCCGCCCCGACGTCACGGTGCAAGCCGACAGTGGCGATAGTGAAGCGCAGCCAGGCACGGTAGAAACCTTCGCCGCCCAGAAGGGGGAGCAGCCGGACGGACGCCTGCGGATCGGCTGCGTGCGCCACCGTGAGCAGTGCCAGCCACCTGCTCACTGGCTCCGACAGGCCGCTGGCCCGGTCGGTCAGCACTTCGCGAGTTGCCTCAGTGAGAACAGCGCTGATATCTCCGGAAAAGACGTCCTCGGCCAGGTCCGCCGCTGTCAGACCATGACGGAGCAGACGCCGTGGGTCGCATGGGCCGCTTGCCCAGGCCGCCGTGGCCAGCGTGCGCGCCGAGGGCAGTTCGCCGTCGGCGCTGTCGCGGGCATCGGCCAGATACAGCAGAAGTGCGGTGCGCCGGTCGGAACGGCCGATGAGCTCGACGCTCTCCACCAGCGGAACGAAACCAAGACAGTCCAGCAGCACATCGAGCGCAGGCTCCAACGGCGGCGGGTTCTCCTGGTCAAGGAATTCAGCCACCCGCCGCGCGAGCGGGCGTTCAGGGGCAGAACGGTCGGTACCGTGGCCCGGCAGCCGGATTCGTCCGCGCAACTCCGCAAGGAAGACGGACTCGTCGCTGGCGGAACCGTAGTGGGTACTCTCATCCTTGCCTGCCTCGTCCCAGGCCGTCAGGTACGCCTCCCACGGGGCGGCGTAACCCGCCCGGTCGACCGCCGCACACAGCTGCAGGCCCCACCGCGCCGCCATCGTGGTCACACCCTCGTACATCAGGCTTGCCGCCACGCGGTCGGCTCCCGACAGCGCCACCAGCACATCCGCATACGGCACCAGGGAGCCCGGCAGGCCCTCGTCCTCGTAGGTCGCCCGCGCCCGGGTCAGTTCGATACAACGCACCAGCGTGGGCCAGTCGTTGCGGGCCGCCGCCCGCCGTGCGGCCACGGTCAGGGTGTGGACGACGGCCTGCGGGGGCTGCAGCCCGGCAATTGCGCGGGAGAGGAAATCGGGCCCGACCAGCAGAGCGAGTTCGTCGTCGCGGCCCAGAGCGGACAGAAGTTCGGGCAGGTGCCGGAAGGCGCGAGGGTCCGTGAAAAACCCGCGCTCGGAGAGCCACTCCGCAGCCCGGATCCGTACCTGATCGACCCACCCATGGTCACCGTCGATCCGCCGGATGAAGCGGCTGAAACTCTCATGATGGATCTTCAGTCCGCCGATGCCCGGCTGCTGCGCGACGATCGGCGCCACGCTGTTCAGCGCGGCACCGAGTTGCATTCCGGGCAGCGGGAAGATCTCCTCGAGCTCCGATGCGGTCACAGCGAAGTCGCAGACCGCGAGCATGCTGACAGCAGAACGCTGCCCGGGGGTCAGACCGGCCAGCAGATAGGCGTAGTAGTCGTCGAGGTCGTGCGCCGACGACGGCACCGTCCGCAACCTCTCCAGAGGATTGCCGACACCATCCGGCGCCGGCGCCGTTCCCAGGCTCGGGGCAGGACCAACGGCCTGCCGGCACAAATACGTGGCGTACAGGGCGTTGCCTCGAGAGCGTTCCTCGATCAGTGCGACCGCGGCCTCCGCCCGCGCAGCGGGATCGAGCCCGTCACCGGCAGGGGAGGACGCCATGGCCGTCAACACGCCCAGACGGTCCGCCAGAGCATGCAGTTCGGCGCGGTTGAGCGGGGCAACGGTGAGACGGGAGGCACCGGCGTCGACGGCCTCGAGGTGAGGGCCGGGCTGACTGGCCAGGACGAGCACGACACCGGGCGGCAGTTCCAGGGCGGAGAGGTCCGCGACCAGCGAGGCCGCCGGGTCCACCCGCGGACGAAAGGCGCTGCCGGTGGTGGATCCAAGAACCCGGCTGACATGGTCGATACCGTCCACGATCAGCGCGATCGGCTGGTCCGGTGCCAGGCCGCGCGCGGCAGTGACCGCGGCCGTGAGCGTCTCCGGCGTGGCCGCGTAGCGTGGCCTGACCTGCGTCAGCGCCTCCGGAACGGCCGTCCCCAGCTGCTTTAGCAGGCTGCCGATCACGACCTCGGTCAGCACACGCTGCTCACGGTCGATGTCCGCAGCGCCGAGCCAGCAGTGATGCCGCACCGCCAGCCAGGTCTCCCGCAGCGCATCCCCGAGCTGCTCGCACAACCACGACTTGCCGATGCCGGGAGCACCGGTGACCACCACGACACCCCCCTGCTGAGAAGCGTCCTTCACGGCCGCGACCACACCCGTGAGCACCGTAGGACGGCTCACCTCGGTGGCACGGTCCACGGGGTGCCCCTCACGGACCGCTCCGAAGTCGACCTCCAGACTCAGACGAGGAAGCAGGTTCTCGACCATCACGGTCCCTGCCCGGCTGCGCGCCGCTTTGGCCGCCTCGATCAGGGCCAGCGCCACCTCCTCGGGCATGCGGTGCCGGTTCGGCGGCCGTCCGGCACCGAGTTCTTCGGTGATGCGGTGCAGCAAGGCCGCCTCGGCTGGCCCGGGCTCGCGAATGTTGAGCGAACAAGCCGGAAGATCCGTGTCGACGACCAGGGATGCGCAAGCGCGGTTGAGCAGGTCATCACTGACCTGGGCGAGCATCTCCTTCCACGGAGCGTGTGCACGCAGCGCAGCGGCGTCGAAACGGAACCGTTTGCTGCTCAAGCCGTGCAGTGCAGGTCCGGGGTCGGTGCTCGCGTGGACCGGGCGCAGCACCCGGGTCAGCTCGGGATCCTCCGGTTCCGTGTCGCGCACCACGAGGCGGTGCGAGACACCCGGATCCGAGGTGAAGTCGTGGTCCATGGAGGAGAAGAGCAGATCCAGGCGTAGGCCTCGCTTGTCCTTCGTGAAACTCTCCAGCGACAACGCGCGGTCGTGATCCGTGTGCTTGATCTGCAGCCGTTCGCGGCTGCCGGTGCCCCACTCGCACGTGATGTCATCGAACCGGTCCCCGATGAACATCTTCGTGTCGACGAGCAGGGAATTCACACGTCCCACCGCCAGGTCCACCAGCCGCAGCGCGGTGAGCAGGTCCTGGTAGGCGTAACCAAGGTGTGTCGGGCGCAGCCCCATGCTCACCTCCAGCGTGCCTTGCTCACTTGGCACCCCCATGGGGCGCGTCGCGGTCACCCTAACCTCCCTGACGTACCGGGATAGAACGGAAACCCAAGAGGAGATCGTGGGTGCAAGATCCAGCTCCTGGGAACACCTGGCAGGTTGGGCACCAGCAGCGGCTCTCGCACGCGAGATCGACGGCGACAGCCGCGACTACCTGGCCGTCGACGGCTTCGCGTACCAGACAGGGGGCGTCAGGCTTCGACATTGATGCCGTAGTCGGTGGCCAGGCCCGCGAGACCGGTGTTGTAGCCCTGCCCGACAGCGCGGGCCTTCCACCCGACCGTGTGGCGGTAGAGCTCCACCGCGACGGTGACGGTCTCGCCTGAGAAGAACGGCCCCGGCGCGAAGGCCAGTTGGGCGCCGGAAGACTGGGTGATGTCTGCGTGCCACTGGGTGCGCTGGTCGAAGACGCTGGTGGGTTGGGCCTCGAGGTCGATGCTGACGACGACGGCGATGGAGGTGATGTCGTCGGGGATGAGACTCAGATCGGCGGTGACGGTGTCTCCTCCGACACTGACCCCGTCGTGACTGGGGTGGTTGTAGAAGACGAGGTCGTGGTCGTTGCGTACCTTGCCGTTGCGGGCGAGGAGTACAGCGGAGACATCGACGGGTGCGCCGGTGCAGGTGATGCGGACCGTCGTCGGCTCCGTGGCCACAGCCGTGTTGGCACCCTTGGCCAGCAACTGCCCAGCAGAGTTTTCTCCTTTACGGGCCGGGACGGCGGGGGAGAGGGGTGAGATCAGCGGCAGGCTGGTACCAGTAAGAGCCGCGATGACATGCTGGAGGATCGGCCAGCCTTCGGTCTCCCCGCCAGGCCAGGGCCAGGTCAGCCGCTGAGCGCCGAACTCCTTGGCGGTCGGCGGCCGCCCGAGTGCTTCCTGTAGTTGAAGGTGGCGCAGGCTTTCGGTGGCCAGGCGGCTGAGCTGCCACTGCCGTTGGGTTTCCTCTGGGCTGTTCACCCATGTGTCGCGGTCGACGGGCTTGCCGCCCAGCTCCTGGTACACCCGGCGGGCGAAGTCGTAGCCGTCGCCGACCAGCAGGCGGGCGGGCCGCTCCTGCGGGGAAGACGCCGGCTCGCCGATGGCCGTGTACAGCGCCCCCAGGTCGCCGCCCGTCCAGTGGTTGGCTGCCGTGGTCGCGAACCGCGCGAACTGGGGCAGCGTGGGGGGACGCCCCTTGGCGGCGACGAAGCGGTGATGCTGGTGGGCGACCTCCTCCAACTGGGAGCGCCAGCGGCCCTCCACGAAGGCACCGAGATACTGCTCGGCCCAGGCCCGCCGGTGTCGTGTGATGAGATCCCGTACCCGCTCGAAGCCGTCCCGGCGGGCGCCGTGACTCATGCTAGAGGTGAACGTCACCTGCCCGTACGGAGTCTCGACCGTACTGTCCTCGCTGTCCGTGATCTCCTCCTCCGGCCCCAGGAGTTGTTCGGCGGCTTGCAGTTCGCGAAAGAAAGCGGTGTCGACCGGGCATCCGGCCGCGCGCAGGGCGGCCAGCGGCCTGCTGTAGTAGCGGTCGACGCGGTCCAAGGTGGTGCGGGAGTACGGCCCTTCGCACACGAACCAGGCGGTCAGGCCAACGCCGTGCCAGAACTCGGCCGCGGGACCGAGAGCTTCGGCCATGGTTTGGTGCGGGCGCGGGTTGCTGACGATGCTGCCGGGATACCGCGGGAGCGTCACCGTCTCCCACAGCCGCTCCACCCGTTCGAGGACATCGGCGGGCAGACGTTGCCGGTACAACTGGGGGGTCGGCCCCTGCTCGGTCTGGTTCAGACTCATCAGATCCTGATCGACCAGCCCCCACAACGACGGCATTCCCCGTGACTGGCCGGCATGCGCATGGTCGAAGCCCGCCCACCAGCCGCGCAGGGCCGCAGCCCGCTCCTCCACCGGAGACAGAGAGCTGCCGCCGCCGAGGAAGGCCGCGAGCATCGCATGGACCTCGTCCTCCGCGATGCCCGCCTCGGCCGCCATGTCGGCCGTCTGCGTGGCCATGCCGACGTACAGACGCGGTTCGGGCAGAGCGGTGATGATCTCCTCATCCGGGTGAGGGGGAGCCTGAAGGTAATCCAGCACAGCCAGCCAGTCGCCCCCGAAGTACGCGGAGACGACCGGCTGCAGCTCTTTGGTGAGCACCCGGCGCGCCAGGGCTGTTCCCGTCCTGGCCTTCTTGGCGAAACCAGCCATCAGCCCTTGCAACCGCTGCATCCGGTGACGTGCGGCAAGCTGCACGAGGTCGGCGGCGGCAAGGGTGTCCAGCAAACGAAGGCGGGCCTGCTGCTGTCCCGCACGGTCCAGCTGGTGCCAGCCGCCGCCGAAGCGGAAGGCTTCCAGCGCGCTCTCGTCGATGCCCAGCAGCCGGTAACGCTCCTCGATGAGTGTCCAGAAACGCTGCTGCTCCGTGCGAGGGAAGATCTCTCCTGCCGCCCGCAGCCGGATGGGCTGAAGCAGTGTCTCGAACAGCGGCACCATCAGCGCCCACAGCAGCACCGTGTCCCAGTCCTCCACAGCGGTGAGGCGGGCGGTGTCATCGGCGGCCAGCGTCAGGGCGTGAGCGGGGCGTTCACGCAGCAGATACGGCAGGTTGACTGCCCCTGCCTTGACCGAGATTTTCTGGGGCAGGTACCACGCCCCGAGCCGCTGCTGCTCCTGGACCCCGAAGGCGTTGGCGCAGAAGGCTTCCTCTTCCCGGCTGAGGGCCGTCACCTTGGCGGTGTCCGGTGTGTGGCGTCCTCGGCCGGGGACGACGGTGGCCATCGACTGTCCGGCAAGCCCTGTGGCCAGCAGTCTGGCCGCCAGGGCGTCGATGTCGGCGAACCGTTGCTGCTGCCCGGCCGCCTGCTCCAGGGCGAGTGCCTGTTCGGGACTACATCCCACGGTCGGCTGCCACCAGCGTGTCGGGTCACTGGCCACCAGTCAGCCTCCGCATGTACTCGACGAACTGCTCAAACGGCACCGGCGCAGCGGTGTTCTGCGCATAGACGGCGTAGCGCTGGGCCATCAGCTGCATCTCCCGCTCCGTCCTTCGGGCCTCCACACGGTCCAACTCGTGGACCACGCGCTGCTCGACGCGTCCCCGCTCGTACAGCACGAACGCGTCCACCCCGCTCAGCCCCCCACCGGCCCCCTCCGCGGCGCCGTCGGGGCCGGGGAGTTCCCCTTCCATGACGGTGGCGTCGATCAGCGGGACATCCAGGAGCACAGCGGGATCCATGTCGTTGTCCGCGCACATGGCCTCCAGATGCTCCTCCAAGCCGAGTTCGGCATGGCAGACCACGTCCAGGTACTGCTGGTCGGCATGCACCACGGTCTGGCGCAGGACGCGGACACCGCGGCCGACGAACTGGTAGAACTCGCCGAAGCTGCCATAGGGGCGCAGCGGCACGACCACGGTGATGGGCGGGAAGTCGTAGCCCTGGCCGAGCATCCGCAGCTGCACGATGCCCTGCAGATCCCCGGCGTCGGACTCGAAGCGCCGCCGGGTGGAGGCGATCGCGGAGGCGGGCATGCTGTGGTGCAGCGTGGCACTGGGGATCCCGTACTCCTCGGCGATCCGCGCGATCTGTTCAGCATGTGCCTGGCCCATCGCTGCGAACAGCACCCTCGGCTTGACGGGTGCAAGCAGCTTGGCCTGCGCATCCAGACACGCCCGCGTCACGGCCATCACCTGGCGGATCGGCGCCTCGGACTGTGCGGTGACGCGTGCCATCTTCCGCTCGTCGCCCAGCGTGGCCAGCAAAGCATCACGGCCCACAATCTGCTCGCGCCGCCCGTCCGGCCACACCGCCTCATACACCGTCGACGCCACCTCGGGATCGAACCGGTGCACCCGCAGGTTTTTCGCCGACCCGTCCGCGACGGAGTCCACCAGCCGGTAGCGGTAGACGACGTCGGCGTCGATCGGCTTGCCGTCCAAGCGCTGGAAGCACGCCGACATCAGCAGTGTGCGCGCACCCTGGAAGTGGGCGAACAGCCGCTGGTAGGAGGCGCTGGCCGCGATGTGCGCCTCGTCGACGACGATGAAGTCGATGTCCTCCGGCTCCAGCTTGGCCAGCAGGTCTCTGCCACTGTCACCCGTGCCCAGCGCATGGAAGTTGGTGACCAGGATGTCCGCGTCCAGAAGCCGCTCACGGCTGACCTGGCTGATCTGGCCGTCGTCCGCGTCCAGGACGAGCGTGGCCGGCGGGCGAGCGCCGGGCAGCAGCGGCCCGCCCGCCAGCCCATACAGGACGTTGCCCGGCATCCCCGCATCGAGGGCCTTGGCGAAGGTACCGCGGATGACCGAGCCCGGGGTCACGACCAACGCCCGCCGTCTGCTGAACGACAATGCGGCCGCGACCCCCAAGGCCGTCTTGCCCGACCCCACCGCCATCACTGCAGCCGCATGTCGGCCGCCGGAGGCGTAGTAGTTCGACAACGCGGCCAACGCCTCGTCCTGGCACTCCCGCAACGGCGCCCGGTCCACCATGGGCCGCACACCGGCGAAGTACGCGCCAGCCGAAGGCAGTTCGGCACCGCAAGGTGGATCGGCCGCCCGCATCGGATCGCCGGCCATGTCCGGGACCTCGATGCGCGGCACGGCAGTCACCAGCGGCGCCAGGAGCGGATCCTGCCGCAGCATTGCCTGCAACTGGGCCACACAGCGCGCCGTGTCCGTACGCACCGCGTCGTAGGAGAACCGCAGCACCGTCAGACCGGTCGCGGCCAGATCGTTCTGTCGCAGCCGGTCGTAGGTGAACGCGGCCCGGTCACTGTGAAAGGCGAACCCGTCGAGCTCGACGGCCAACTGCAGCGCCTCACCCGCGATCAGGTAGTCCAGCCGGTAAGCGCGCTCGTTGACGGTGACCGGGTGCTGACTGTGCACCCGCGCAACGATCGACGCGTCCACGGCCGGCGTGAGCACCCACCGCAAGAACGCCTCCTCCAAGTAGGAGGCAGCCGGGATCAGTCGCTCCAGACCTGCACTCATGACGATCCACCCTGTGCCGCAGCCTCGGCAACCAGAGCCTGGGCTTTCTCCGACAGCCGGGCCGCCACATCCTCGCCCTGCTCGAAACGGGCCAACCGCCGCGCCAGCCCAAGTGCTTCGGTGAAGGCGCCTTCGCGTTCCAACAGGCCGATCAACCGTGGCACCGAGGACACCCGCACAAACGCCGCCGGAGCGTCAGTGGTGTCGAAGGACACCGCGTGCGGGATTGCTTCCATCAACTCCAAGTCCAGCAGGGCGAACACCTCAAGCGCGGCGAGGGACTCAGGCTCCGCACGACGTGTACTCCACAGCCGATCGACCGCGCTCTGTAGAACAAAGTGGTAGTCCCTGGCCGAGCCCGGAAGCTCCAGCGCCTCCCAGACACGGGCGATCAGCTCAGCGCCGCGCGCGTCGAAGGGCACGTGCCGGCTGGCCGGTGTCGCAGACGTACTCCCCTCGGCGGTCGGCCACATCGGCGAGCCGTACGACTCGTCCGGACGAATCCCTGCGCCCGGCAGCGTCTCCCGCGTGACATCCGGGCTCCCGGCAAAAGCAAGGCCAGGGACAGCCGCCATGCGCTCAAACCACGCCCCCACGTTCCCCCTTCACGCAAAGAGGCTGCACCCTCACCTACAGCGAAGTCGCCCCACCCGCCCCCCGCGGTGCTTCATTGTCGCAGCCACACACTCTCTGCACCCCGAAAGCGGATATGTACCCCGTTCTCCGTCACCCGCCACGGCGGGCTGCTGCCAGCCAAAGAACAGGAACCAGCCGCCCTTGTCTCCCACTCGACCTCGTTCCCTGGGTCGGGAATTCCGTTTCGTATGCCTCTCGGCCAGCTGCACCAGGGACGGTGCAGGCCCTGGACGATTTCGGGTCAACCCGATTTTCCAGGTGGTCTGAGCAGGGACGAACGACGTACCGGAGTTTCACGACGGTGAACACGTCAGTCTGAACGGGCGCCGATCAGGCTGGCCTTGAGAGCGTCGGCGAGGGAACCTTGAGGCATCGACGGCGGGATACGCCTCGCACCAATCCCTTCCCGAATTACCCGGCTTGGGTGTCTCACCCCTACCTTCCTGGAGCTGTTCATGTCCGTCCTCCCCCTGCCCGGCGCCAGCCCCGAGCCGCCGGCGTTCTGCGCCAGCCACCTCCCTGCCCGCACCCAGCCGAGTCGGCTGGGCATCCCCGAGGTCGTGGTCATCGTCGTGGTCGTCCTGGCATCGGCCGGACTGGCCGCCGGTGACAGGCCCGTGCCGGCCGCGCTGGTCGTGGTGGCCGCCGCAGTGGCCGACCTGATCACCGGCCGCCGCTCCAGCGACGTTGCCAAGCCCTCCCGCCGCCGCAGCCGGTGAAGATGGGCCGCCCCACCAAACCTGTCGCCGCCGGCATCAGCCCCCGGCTGCGGGCCCTGGCCGTCTACCTGCGCCAGCTCAAGGACGAGACCCGTACCACCTACGCCACACTGTCCGAGCGCACCGGCCCACCGAACGCGCCCGGGTATCGCGGAGCCTCCACCCTCAGCCAGGTCGCCCGCGGCACCCACTTGCCCCCGCTCGAGACCGTCCTCGCCTACGCCCGCGCTGCTGGCGATCCCGGCAGCCACTCCACGCAGCGGCGGGAAGCGACAGCTCTGAGCCTGTGGAAGGCAGCTGCGATCGAGAAGGCCCGCCCGCACCTGGCCGGCCGAGGCCGACGGACCCGGCAGATCCGCACCCCCGCCTCTCTGGGCCAGGAACTGACGCGACTGCGCCTGAGGGCCGGCCGGCCCTCTTACAGCGCCATCGAGAAGGCGACCAAGGCCGACGGGCACCGTGTACCGCGTTCGACAGCCCACCTGATCCTCAACGGGAAGGTCCTGCCCAGCCGAGAGCAGCTATCCGTGCTCCTGAAAGCCTTCGACGTGAGCGTCGTGGACGCCGCCCAGTGGCATGCGGTCCTCGACCGCATCGAGGACCGCCGGCGACCGCCCGAACCGCCCCGGCGAGGCAGAGGGTACGCGTGCGCGGACGCCGACCCGGCCGTGCAGGAGTACCTCGAACGCCGCGAGCGCGACGAGGAGATCAAGCGACGCACCGGACAGATCCATCCGGACGAGACGTACGAGGACTACGAGGATCGGATACGCGATCGGCAGTCCAGGGACGACTGGCTGTACGAGGACTACGACGAATTCGAGGGCGAAGGCGAGCCGGAAGACGAGGCTGAAAGGCAAGCGCGGGCCGCCGAGCAGGCCGCCTTCCGTGCCCAGTTGAAGGCCGTGGCAGAGCGCGCCACTCCCACGGGGCGCGGTGCCGATCACGCCTGACACCTCCCGGACCACCTGCCTGCCATCCTCCTGGGCAGGACCGGGCGTGAGCATCCACGACGTCAACCGTGGCGTTACATAACTTGGGGCAACGTTATGTAACGTCAGCTAGACTGGGGTGCCAGCGTTACATTTTTGTGGCGCGGTCGTTCCGCATCTGCTGGCGGCCGCTCCCGAGCCGACTGCCCGAACTTCCCCTCACAACCCGCTTGCCGCTTCTGCTTTTGGAGTCCCCGGGTGTCTTCCTCGCATTCATTCCATACCGCCGATGAGGCGTCTTCCGGCGCGGCCGTGCCGGACAACCCCGCCCCCACTGCCCCGCCTGCAGCCTCAACGGAGGAGCCGTCCGACCCGGCTCCGCGCTGGGCGGGCAACTGGCCCCTGAGTTTCCCGACGCCTCCCACTTCGTCCGCAGCGACCACGACAGTCTCCGAAGACGCCGGCCGCCGACACGGCGAGAACACTCCCGAGTCAGTCGAAGGCATGTTGGAGGCCCCGGGAACAACTCCCACCGCCCCTGACGCGGAAACACCACACACCCTGGCGCGCACCGGCCCAGCGACGCTGCACGAGGCCCGCAGCACACTCAAGCAGTTGATCGACGCAGCCATCCAAGGGCAACCCACGCCCCTGACGCGCGGCCCGCACCACGCACTGCTCACCACCCCCGCCCACGCAGCCAAACTGGGCTGGAACCTCACTCAAGCCCCGACCCACAGCTTCGCGGACGCCCGCAAAAAGCTCGGGGACCTGATCCAGTACGGCGCCGAGGGCCACCCCCAGGTGCTGCGCCGCCACAAGACCCCCGTCGCCGTCCTGCTCGCCGCAGCCGCGGACGGCACTCCCATCCCGCCCGCACTTCAAGCCGAGCCCGCACCCGACACCGCGGCTCCGGCTGCAACGGCAGCCCCAGACTCCGCCGCAACACCCCCTGAGGGCCAGCAAGCAGTCCAGAACCCCCTCCCGACCACAGCAGCCGAAGTCGAAGCAGCCAAAGACCTCGCGTCCGCGCCGACAACTCCTCCTGCCGAAGCGACTGCTGCACCCACCACGCCTTCGGAGCCACGGTCGGAACCGGCACCAGCAGCCCAAGACACCCCTGCACCTGCCCAGACGCCCCCTGCCTCACCCGGTTCCACCCCAGCCACATCGGCCCCGCCCGAGCCGGGTCCGTCGGCCCCCACTCCCGCGACGCCCGGTACCGGCCACGAGACCGGCATCCCGGCCAGCGGCCCGCCAGCCGTCACTGCGCCGCGCACCCTGCGGCGTCTAGCCGCACTTGCGCAAGCCCTGGACACCGTCCTCCCGACCACCGGCCCCACCGGTGAAACCACCACCCCCACACCCCTGATGGGCCTGCCGACGGGCATCCGCGCCCTCGACGACGCCCTCGGCGGCCTCCAGCCCGGCCGCTTCTATCTCATTGCCGCCGCCCCCGGCGCCGGATCCAGCCTGATCGCCACCGCTGCCGCACGCACCAGCGCCCTCGAGCAGCACCAGCCCGTCCTGTACGCCGCCTCCGGACTCACCCGAGCCGACATCGCCGCACGCATCGTCGCCGCGCACCTGCCCGTCGACTACCACCGCCTGCGAGCCGGCCGCCTCACCCCCACCGAGCAGGACGACACCGCAGCCCTCCACCACCACCTGGCCCAAGCCCCGCTGTACATCGACGACGGCACCGACCTGACCACCGACGCGATCACCGAAAGCGTCCCGGACCTGCCCGGCCTCGCCCTGATCGTCGTCGACCGCCTGCAAACCACCGAAGACCCCCGGCTGCCACTGTCCGGCCCGTCCCAGATCACCGACGCCGCCCAGGCCCTCGCCCACCTGGCCCGCACTCACGAGCTGCCCGTCCTCGCCGCCGTCGACACCGACGACCCTCAGCTGATCGCCGCGCTCAGTCTCGACATCACCATCACCCTGGCCCGCGACGCCGACCAGATCCACGCCACCATCACCGAACGCGATCTCGGCCCGCAGGCCACCCTCACCCTCCACGCCGACCTCGCCCACGCCCGCATCACCGACCCCTACGCCAGTCCCACTGCCACCACCTCAGCACCACAGACACCACCCCCAGCCGCGCCCCCGTACGCTCCCGCACCGACCACGCAGACGCCTCCCCAAGCCCCCACCAGCCCATCCCCGGACCCCACGCCCACTCAGCCCGCCCCACCCAGGCCATCGCCCCGCCGCACCACACCGCCCCCGTCCCAGAACGGCTATGCCAACCGGGACTACAGCTACTTCACCGGCATGATCACCCGCGCCGTCGACGAAGCCCTCCACGACCACGACGGCGACATCGCAGCCGCAACCGAAGCCCTCGTGAAAAAGGCCGTACCGAACGCAATGGCCCTATTTGAAGCGACTCGCGTCGGCGGAAATTACGAACACACCGTCTACCCGGAAACCCTCGAATTCCTCCGAAAGAAAACCAAGGACGGCGCCGACGAAATCTGGGAAGGCCGCCACAACTGGACCAACACCCACCTCATGGACGCCCTCCAAAACGGCACCCACCCCCCGATCACCGTCAACGCCCTCGACACCAACGCCAGCTTCCTGTCCGCCTTCAAGACCCACCTGCCCATCGGCGCCCTGATCCACGACCCCCACGGCGGCTTCGACCCCAAACGCTCCGGCATCTACCGCCTCCCCACCCGCCCCACCTGGCACCACCCCAACCTGCCCGACCCCATCGGCAACCGCCGCGAAGACGGCCCCGTCCTCCTCGACGACGCCACCATCCGCCTCCTCATCCGCTGCGCCCGCCTCGGCCTGTGCGAACCCCCGCACATCACCGAATGCTGGACCTCCGGCGCCAGCGAAGGCCTCCTCGAAAAATTCCGCCGCGTCCTGACCGAGGCCCGCACCGACGCCCTCAAAACCGACGACACAGTGACCGTTGAATACATCAAATCCATGTACTCGAAATTCACCTCCACCATCGGAGAATCAAGCGTCAACCGCGAAATCCGCCGACCCGACTGGATGCACATCATCCGCTCTCAGGCATTCGCCAACCTCTGGTACAAATCCCACCGGGCCCACAACAACAGCCTGACCGTCGTTCGCGTCCGCGGCACCGACGAACTCCACGTCACCGGCGACTGGCGCACGGTATTCACCGAAGGACGCCTCACCACCCAGATGAAACAAAAAGACCAGTACCATCTCCCGAGGAAGAGCGCCCGATAAATGTCGACCGACGGATGGAAGAACTTCGGAAACTACGGCGCAGACCGCGATCCCGGAAACGTCCACGGCAAAATCGCCCTCGCCCGTGCCCTCGAAGACGCCCTCGAGCGCATGATCATCGACGGCGGAATCAAATCCCCGGTCGACACCCGCCGAGGCCTGAAAGCCCGCATGCGCTATCTCACCACCACCAAAGGCGGCCCCCAAGCCCTGACCGACGCCGGCATCCACGCCGCCCCCACAACGATCCGCGCCTGGACCCGCGGCACCCAACGCCCGCGCCCGGCCAACCTCGAAGCGATCGACACCGCCTACTGGAACCTTCGAGCCCACAACGTGCTCACCAACCCCGGCGCCCTCAAGCAACACCTCAACCGCAACGGCCGCGGCACGCGCATCGAGATCCACCCAGTCGACCAGACCGCCGTCGACGAGCCACGCCGCCGAGACAACCTGAGGATCCAGCATCGGCAAGTCCGCTACATCTGGGACGCCGCCGTCGACGCCCTCGTCGCCAGCGACCTGGACACCATGGAAGACCTCTGGGACGACGTCATCGCCGAACTCGACTCCGACTGGGGCGCCTACACCTACGTCTCCTACATCGGCATCGGCGCCTAACACGACCGCCGACGATCTGCGGGGCAGTATCAGTCGAACGTCGTTGTCCGACGTCAGTGGCGCAAGCACGGCGATCTGGTCATTGACGCTGACAGGTAGTGCTCACTTCTTTGCTGGTATGAGTGACGAAGAGCCATGTCATTCTCACGCCGATCGCCAAGCGGGTCCCGGTCTTGCTGCTCGTCCACCCGCCGCGCGCCGTGGCGAGGCCCTACGACGGTGTCGTCCGCTGCGCCCCGGCGGAGCGGACGACGAGGTGACCCGCCGGCCGTACGGTAGGCAACCCCCATCCAGCCCCTGACGGGCCGTCGGGTGAGATCGCGCAGGTCGCAGTCGGTTGGATCGGAAAGACCGTCAACTCGCGTGCTGCGCCCGCTCGGACGGGCGTACTCTTGTGCCATCGTCGCCGCCGAGGGCGGCCTGTTGCGCAGCCGGTGGACACCGCGGTATCCACCGGCAAGACCTGAGTACGCCGCCTGCACGTCACGGGGCGGGTACCCCGGATCCGCCTGCGGGTCACCGAAGCGACGCCGGGTCAGCCCAGCGACGGACCGCGGTCCTCACCGGGCGGGCACGGGTGCGTTGCGCTCCGATGGCGCTCTGCTCGCGTACGCCGGTCACCGGCCGCGAGCCCGCCTCGCGCCGGCCCATTCGATTGAGGCCCTGTGAGCACCATCGACATCCCTGACGAGCACGACGACATCGACGGTATCGAGGTCATTGACATCCGCTCCGGCGATCGCTCGACACCGTTCGAGCACCGCGTCGAGCCGGTCAGCAAGACCACCAAGGCGATCAAGTTCCTCGAGAGTCACCCCGACGTCCAGATCTCCCCCGCCGCAGTCCGCCGGATCGCGTTCGGAGCGGTCGAGCCCGGACTCCTCGAAGGCGCCCGCCTGGAGCGCCACCGCGTGGAGACCGGCTGGCTGAGCGTCCTCACCTACCGCGCGTACACGCTGCTGCTGTCCCCCGCGATTGAGAACGACCGGCTCCTCGACGAGGCCCATTACGCGGCCGACCCGGACACCAGCGACCAGCAGCGGGTCCTGTCCATGCCCACCGCGCACGACACCGACGCCACCCTCGTCTACGCCGACGCCATGGACGACCTCCTCGCCGCCATCGACCGGGCGTCCAAGAGTGTGAGGAAGAACAACCCGCAGGAAGTCGGCCGACGCATCGTGGAGCGGCCCCTGACAGCCGTCCCCGCCACCTTCCTCAACCCCGGACGCCACCCCGACGACGACCTGAGCCTCGTCGACGGCAACAGCCGCTGGGCGTCCTGCACCGCCGACATCAAGGTCCCGGCCAGCTCGATCCGCCCCACCAACGCCAAGGACCCCGACAGTCTGCTTCCGTCCCACCTCATGCGGCTTCCCCTCGCCGAGCGGCGGGATCTCGTCCGGGAGATCGTCAAGAACGCCCACCGCGACATCAATGCCAACACCGGCACGAGCAGGGCCGCCCGTGCCAAGCGCGACCAGGCCGCCAGGCTCCTCAACGCGATGACCGTCCCGGTGCAGGTCATCGTCGGCTACACCGACGACCACCCGACCATGGGCATGGGACGCTTCCCTGTCGCGGTCCGCTCGCTGCTGATGCGCATGAACATCGGAGTGAGGGAGTTCAAGGAGCCCTCGAAGAACGGCGTCACCGCCGAGGAGATCGTCACCGCCCTGTTCGACGCCGGCGAACTCGGTGACAATGCCCAGGTCGTGAGGGACGTCCTCCTCGGCCGCACCGACGTCACCGACGCCATGAAGTCCCTCGGACTCAACCCCGCCCTCCGCGACCTGCGGTTCACGTTCGTCGTCCAGCAGCTCACCCGCAAGGAGCCCCGGCTGAACGCGGTCATGGCGGCGAAGCTCGACAAGCGCAGCCTCCAGGTCACCCACCGCAGCGGCCCGATCGTCGAACTCGGCCTGCGCTCGTACTCCAGCCTCCCCAAGGAGAAGCTGGCGCCTGTGCGCACCGCGCTGGACACCGGCTGCCTGTGGCAGGCCCTCGCCGACCACGAGTGGCCCGTCGAGAACATCGACAACGACAAGGCCGTGGACGACCTCCTGGAGCGCGCCGACAACGACGACATCCCTGCCCGGCTACTCCTCGGCGTGCTTGCCATGGTCACCCTCGTCACCAGCGGCTACCTCCTCGCGCCCGGCGGCTCCGCCGAGCAGATCGTCGGCAACATCAAGGTCATGCGCGCTGGCGTCGGCACGGTCATCAAGACCGTCCTCGACACGAAGGAGGGCCGGCAGGTGCTCGCCGACGCGATCAAGCGGATCCGGGCTGGCCTGCACCCGCAGTGGTGGGCCGACGGCCACCTCGTCGAGCAAGACGGCTGGAAGGGCAGCGACTTCAACGCCCACCTGCGCCTCGCCGCCAACCACGGGTTCGCCCGCGAGGGCTACCAAAACGATCCCACCGCCACCGAACTGGAGGACAAGGCCCTCACAGCCTTCCAGACGTCCCTCACCGCGGCCAGCGCCGACCTCGACGACCTGATCGCCCTGCGCAAGATGAACGGCACCACCACCGAACTCTCCTGGACCGTCGTGGAGCCGTCCTTCAAACAGCTCAGTTTCATGGGCAACGACCTCGCCCGCATCGCCGAGGGTGAGCCGCGCTGATGACCGACACCACCTGGGCCGGCGTCGTCACCGTCACCGACGAGCGGTACACCATGCTCGCCCGGCTCGCGGGCCAGTGGCTTGTCGAACCACAGCCCGAGCCGATCCCCATCGGCGAGGACTCCGGGTACGAGGACAAGGCCATCTACATCGCGGTCAACCGCAACGGCAACGCCTGCTACTGCGGGAAGACCGCCCCCACCCGGGCCCTGAACCGGGGAGCCGCCGCGACCAGGCTCAGCCAGCACATCAACACCAGCGCGTCGAAGCGGGACGAGTGGGTCGAGTACTGGGTGATCCCGCTGCGTGCCGCCACCCCCGGCCACGTCGTCTCCGCCCTGGAAAGAACCGTGGCAGCCCGCCTCGGTATCCCCCTCGTGCACCGGACACGCATGCCGCGCCGGCGCACCTGACCCCCGGCCGGCCGAAACCACAGCCGGCACCGGAAACACACATGGGCCCCCGGCACCGTCCTTCCGGTGCCGGGGGCCCATGTGTGTTTCCGGTGCCAGGGCCAACGGCCCCGGGCCCGCACCCGAGAGACCAGGGTTCCGAAAGGGCCCGGCCTTACCCCGCAACCGGCCCCGACAGGGGGCACGCCCCCGCCGGCCAACGGCCGGCCTCTATCCCCGATCGAAGTGCTGCTCCCCGTCCGCCCCTTGCCGCGACTGCGCACCAACCTGACCTTTCACGCACGCGCCCATGCGAGAGCGTGCGGCTGTTCGGCGACGCCCGCCATCTGCCGCGCCCCGGACCAGGCCGTACAGCCGGGTCCCGAATGGGACCCGGCTGTGACGAGCACCAGCTGGCCGTGTCGTACGACCGCCTCGCCTCGCGGTGCGCGCCGGAAGCGGGCAGGGCGGTGTCGGCGGCCGACGCGGGGGAGAGGAGCGGCAGGCAGGCAGGCCGGGCGGATCCGCCATAGCCGGTCCGCCGGTGGTGGCCAGCGGGTCTACGGTGCGGGAATGAGCGACGAGGTGGCGCCAGCCGGCGCGAGCGTGCTGCCCGAGGTCGACGACGTCCTCGCGGACGCCCTGACGGCGCAGGGGGAGGCGGGCGTACGGGCGTTGGAGCTGCTGCGGGACGCCCACCGGGTCCTGGCCGGGGCGGGTTTCGTACGGCCGTCTGAGGTGGCCGCGGCGTGTGTGCGGTCCGCAGCGGACGCGCTGCTGGGCCTGCCCGGCGCCCCGGTCACGGTGGGACTGAAGCCCGCAGCGGAAGGCTTGCTGGCCGCAGTGGATGCCGTCGCGCCCTCCGCCATCGAGGCTTCCGGGTCGGCCAGCGCCACGCCCTCGGTCGGTGAGGCCTTCCCGCCCGACGGGCCGCCCGCCGAAGCCGGTTCGGCCGGCACCGCCGCCGCCGACGACGCAGCTGGTGGCGCGTCCGCCGGGGAGAGCGCGGCGTGGGAGCGAGTGACGGCCGCCGCGGACGTGCTGCGCGACGAGCTCAACCGCCCGGGCCGGTATCACCAGGCGCGGGCGCGGGGCATCGTCGAGCGGCTGATGAAGGTGGAGCTCGGTGCGGCGCAGGAGACGGCGCTGGATGTGTGGGGGACCGTCTACGGGGTGGCCTCGGGGATCCTGCACGGCCGTGCGGCCCACGCTGGCGAGGCCGCCGTCCTGTACGCGGACATCCTCGGCGCGGCCCGCAACCTGCTGGTACCGCTCCCGGACCGTGCAGCCCGGGTGCTGGAGCTGGTCGCCCTCCAACACCCGGAAGCCACCGAGGCGAAGGAGCTCGCCGGCTGGGCGGACCCGCGCGCCACCGACTTCTTCTTCCGCTCCGGCCCGGCCACGGCGTGGCTGAATGTGCTGCAGGAGCACGCGCCGCACCTGCTGATGCCGGACAGGGCGGCCAGCGGACGGTGGCCGGCCGCCCCGTTCCTCGACCACGTCGCCGCCGCAGACTCGGATGTCGTCCGCACCTGGCTGAGCGAACCAGCCGACCAGGGTGCTCCCGGTGTCCTGCGGGCCCAGCAGATCGCCGCCACCGGCCGCCTCGCCCTGGACGCGCTGCTGGGCCTGGCTGTAGGCCACTGGGACGCTGTCGATGCCGTCCAGCTCCAAGCCGTGTTGGCCAGCCCCGGTGCCCGGGACGGGGGCGGTCTGGAGGTGGGGGCGACCCTGCGCCGGGCCGCGAGGTGGGCCCGCGTGGTTCCGCGCGCCGAGCGGACGGGGCCGTGGATTGGTGTGGTGGAAGGGCTGCTGACCGGCGCGATCGAGGACGAGCACACCGGCCACCTGGCACTGCGGACCGTCGCCGAACGCGCCGCCGCCGAGACACAGACCCCCGGCGCCGCTGCAGGGGAGCCTGCGGCGGCCGGTGTGGTGGACGAGAAGGAGATGCGCGAGCTGGCCGCCCTGGAGGGCGCGTCCCGTCTACCCGACCACGACGTCGCCATGCTGGTACGGGAGTTGGCGTGCACCGCCTACCCGGCCGGCCGCCGCGGCCCCGCGCACCGCAACATCGGCGCCGTCCGGGTGGTCCTGGCCAAACTGCTCGCCCAAGATGTCGAGTTGACCGCCGAGGAGGCCCGGCCGGTCGTCTTCCACGCCGACCTGGACCGGGTACGCGTCGGTGACACCGCGGCGTTCGGCGGGCCGCGGCTGGCGCGCGCCGTGCTGGACGTGGCCGCGGCGGACGCGGACGCCGGCACCGGCCTGGCCCAGCGCACCCGCCAGTTCCGGCGGGTGGCCAGCCTCGATGCCCGCCTCCACACCCGCCTGATGGCCGCGCACCTCGCCCACCGTCCACCGGCCGCTGGCGCCCTGGACGGCCAGGAATGGTGGCAGGAAGGCCTTGCGCTCGTCCCGCAGGCCCTGGCCGCCGGTCCCGACCCGGAGCCGGCCCGCCTCGTCGAGCTGGTACTCGCCGCCTGCCCGCCCGAGCACACAGCGCAGCTGGAGACGGACGTCCGTACGGCCCTGGGCACCCCGCCGCCCGCCGCCCTGGTCGAGGAGGTGCTGCCCGCCGACGCCGACCAGGTTGACGGGAGGGCCGAGCCGCTCGCCAGCTGGCTGCGGGTGTGGGACTGGTCGTCCGTCCTGACCTCCACGGTCCTTCAGGGCTGGGAGCCGTTCCTTCAGGCGCTGCGCCGCCTTGAGCCCGCCGGCCCGTCCGACCCACGCGCCCAGGCCGTGCTGGAACCGAGCAAGACCACCACGGCCCTTCAGGCCGAGAACCTGGTGGAACTGGCGGCCGGACAAGGGCCGGTGGCCACCGCGGCCCGGATCGCCGCCGCCCCGGACGCCGGCGTCGACGGGTACGCGATGGTGCTGCACCGCCTCGTCGCCGCCGACCCGGCCGCCTGGACGACCGACGTGCCCGCCGTCCTGGCCGCCCTTCAGCGGCCGGAGCTCGCCGCGTTCTACCTCGCCGCGGCAGCTGCCCACGCCGACCGCCCCGGCGCCTTCCCGGACGGTGCGCTGCCAGCGGCCGTCGCTGCAGCGCTCGAGGTACGCCGCGGCCTCGGCGAGATCGCCCCCACCGTCGGCTCCGACGGCGTACGGCGCCGGCCCGCCGGGGTGTTCTTCGCCGACCAGGCGCTGTTCGACCTGCTCACCGCTGCCTGGCGCGCCGATGCCCTCGCCGGTGACCAGGACAAGGAAGCCATGGCGTACCTGAAGGCACTGGTCGCCCCGCTCACCCGTCCCGCCGGGGCCACCGTCCCCGCCACGGAGACCAAGAACGGCACCACCACCTCGGTCGCCGCTACCCCGATCGACAGCCCGGGCGCCGCTGCTTCGGGAACCGCAGGAGAGGCGACGACGCCGACGCTGGTGGGATCGGATCCGGAAGTCCGGGCGCTGGGCTGCCTGCTGGAGTACGCCGTCCACCGGGCCCGTACCGCCAGCGAGATGCCCCAGGACGTCCTGGACACGGTCGCCGATGTCCTGACGCACGCTGGCCAGGAGGCGGTGGCCACCGCGATCGGGGTGCACCTGCCAGCCCTGCACCGATACGCGCCCGCGTTCGCCGCCGCCCACCGCATCCCCCTCTACAGGATCGAGCCCGGCCAGCCGTCGCCAGCCGCCTCCTGGCTGCGCTGGGGAGGCCTCGACGGGCAGCTCCTCGCCGCCCTGGACCGCGCCGAGCTCCTCGCCGCACTGCGCGCCGCCGTGCCCGGCACCGCCGAGCACCTCGCGAACGCTCTCCTGGACGACCCCGCCCTCTTGGGCGAACCCCCCGCCTGGTGGACCGAGTTGGTGGCCGGCCCCGGCGGCGGCGTGGCCACGGTCTCCCGCCTGCTGGAGGCGATCGCCGCCCGCACGCCGCACACCGGCGATGGCCCGCTCCTGCCGGCCGAGCAGGCGCGGGTGGGGTCGGCGGTGGACCTGTGGCGGGCCGCGCTGGCAGCCCGCCTGCCAGCGGGCACGCTCGCCGGCGCGGGCGCCTTCGCGGACGCGGCCATGGAGGAGATGCTGTGGCTTGAGCTGATGCGGGCGAGCGCCGAGCACTCCCCGGCCCTGACCGACGCCGACCTCGTCGCCGACCGCGCTGCCGCCCTCCCCGATCACGCCGACGCCCTGCTCCTGGCGGCGCTGCTGGTCGCCCAAGCGCCCGGAACGTGGAGGGAGACGGCTATACGACGCAACGCCCGCACCCTGCTGGACGCCGCAATCGCCCTGCCCCCCAGCGAACGCCCCTGCGGGGTGCAGGAGCTGAGGACGGCGCTGGTCAACGCTGGCGACGTCGGCGCTGCTGCTCTCCGGTGAGCCACCCGGCGTCGCGCTCGGCCCACCACGGCGCCAGCCCATAGCAGTTCACGAGCACGAGTCTGAAGGGGCCGATATGCTGGGAATCCGCGTCCACATCAACGGGCCTGCCGGACAGAAGATCGACGCCGAACCGAGGAAGGCGTACGACGTGGAAACGCTGCTCCGGGACAGATCCGGCCCCCGGTGACGTGATGTCACCGGGGGCCGGATCGTGGTAGCGGGGGCGGGATTTGAACCTGCGACCTCTGGGTTATGAGCCCAGCGAGCTACCGAGCTGCTCCACCCCGCGTCGGTCTGACCAGGATAGTGGACGCCAGCGGGACCGGCAGGGTATTTCGCGCTGCGGCGCGGCGGAAGCTGCGTAGCGCGGTGCCGGCGGCGAGGGCATGGGCCGTGTCACGACCGCTCTCCTCGGCGGCGCCCTAGTACAGGCATCCGGCCGGGATAGCGGATTTGAGGACGTTGCTGGAGGTTCTGGACATCGCCCGGGTCTGAACGGTCGTACCGACGGCACCGGGCATCTGCTCCCGCTCTGATGGTCTGCGGGGCCGCGTCAGCCGAACGTCGTCGTCCGAGCGTTAGTGGTGCAGGCACGGCGATCTGGTCATTCAAACTGACGGGTAGCGCGAAACCCGAGCACAAGAATATCGAGCTCCGAATTAGATCCTGATATTCTGCTTCGTGACATAATGATTCCCCCTTTGGAGAACATCCTCTGGAGAGAATCGGTGCAGAATACCCAACACCCCACCAGAAGGCAGATAATGTAACACGAGTGAATACACCAGAAATGTGTACCGCTCTCTCGGCGAGTTACATAATTCCTCAAGCGTTTCGCAAGAGGTCCAGACCACTATTACCAACACGAAGAGTAGCCGTTACGTAAATTATGTACCGACCTCGAGAGCGTTACATAATGACACACATCAGGTGAAGGAGAGGTGCCCGGAGGGCGCTTCAACGCAAGTCACCCCCCTCGCCGCTAGCAGTCGTCGAGCAGCCAAGAGGTAAAAGAGCATTTCAAAGGCGTATGAGAGGCACCAAAACCCAACGATGCCGCTACTCGAATTATGTAACGGTCTAGCGTGGCCGGCCCCGGTCTCCTCTAGCTGCCTGTAACGCTGCGGAGCAGCGTTACAAATCGTCGCGGAGCGACGTGCAACTCTCCGTCACGTAGTGACGGCGCGTC